>CBDTYP010000027.1:0-17783 GCA_965364645.1 uncultured Gammaproteobacteria bacterium
GTGCAGCCCGATCCATGCGTTGGGAAAGAGTGCCACGTACTCCGCGCAGGTGCGTTTGTCCGACGGCCAGGTCTCGAACGAAGGAAAGCGTTCCCCGTCGAGATAGTCGGGATCGTATACGGTGCTGCCCTGGCCAACGAAGAGATCGTCTCCGAATATATGATAATGATCTTCCAGTCTCGAGCGTTTGTTGAGGCGGGGATGGATCCAGGGAAGATGGTAGCTCTCGCAGAAATTCTCCACCGCCAGCTTCCAGTTCGCGGCGACGTCCATGGTGATCGTCGAATAGGACGCGCCGAGCCGGAGCTCCGCCAGGTCCTCCGCCGAGACGAAGGGCTTCCATCGTTCCATCAGCGGCGCGACGTGGTCCTCGAACGGCGGGGCGTCCCCCGAGAGATTGACGAACACGAGGTCCAGCCACTCGTGGCTTCGCACGGGGCGCAGCCCGTGCCTGTCCCGTTGGAACCCGTCGACGTCGTGCCTGCCCACGCCGCCGATGTGGGGCGTGCCCTTCAGCCTGCCGTCCAGCTCATAGGTCCAGGAGTGATAGGGGCACCGGATGACGCCCGTGACGCGGCAGGGCTCCGCCACCAGTCGATGGCCCCGGTGGCTGCAGACGTTGTGGAAGACCCGCAGCGTACCGTCGGCGCCCCGGACCATGACGAGGGGAAGACCCATCAGGTTCACCGGGCATACATCTCCCGGATTCGGCGCGTCGGAGCCGCGGCCGACGCAGGCCCAGGTGTTCGCGAACAGCGTGTCCCGTTCGCGCTCGAACATCGCGTCGGTGGTGTAAACGGCGTTCGGCAGGCCGGACGCTTCGGCCGTCGGCCCGAGCACGGCGGACAGTTCCCTGGAGACGGATGAGCTCGACATGGACTGCTGCTCTCGCTAGTTCAGTATCTGGAAGTGTGCCTCTACCGGGGTGCGCTGACGACCGTTGATGGGCAGGATGTCCTGGGGGCAGGCGGAAAAGGCGATGACCAGATCCATCTGCGCTTCCAGCAGGATGTGGTCTCCCGGCTTACTCTCCGGCGGGTCGAAGGACAGCTCGCCGTCCTCCTTCCACGGGATGTTCATGAATATGTTGAAGGGGCTCGGCGTCTCCGGCGCGGTGAGCCCCAACTCGTACATGGCGGCGGCGAGATTGTCCGTGCAGTTGTCGTGATACTCGGTGCAGCCGAGCAGACCGTAGCGATAATCGTCGCAGGCGGCCATCAATGTATCGTGGATGCCCGGGGTCGTGTCCTCCTTGATGGTCAGGATGGGCCGACGGCGGTTGGTGTACATATGATCCCCGGTGGCCGGCATGATCTTCACGAGCGTCGCGCGGGTGTGCTCCATGGACATGAATTCTTTCAGATCGTGGCGGGCGAACGCCCAGGTATCGACCACCTGGGACCCGTGGGTGTTGACGAGCTTCACCGACTGGCCCTGGGAGACGAATGCTGCCTTGCCCTTTCGCGCGGGGATCTGAATGGAATCGCTCACTGCATACTCCTTACTTGACGATCAGCTCCAGAGGCAACCCACTCAGCCGCTCGCAACCGGATTCGGTGACGCGAACGGTCTGACCCAGGGTCATGGCCCGCTGCGTATCGCTTTTGGCGATGATGATGTGGATGAAAAAAATCATGTCCGGCACGGCCTCGACGGGGTTGCCTTCGTAAAACATGGGCCAGTCCATCCACGTCGGCGTATAGGTCGTGCCGAGGCTGTACCCGCAGGCATTCATGCGATGCTCGCCGTAGCCCGCGTCGTCCAGCACGCGGGCATGGGCGTCGTACACGTCGCCGATGGGGCGCCCGGGCACGAGCGCCTCGACGCAGGCATGCATGGCGTCCGCGCACGCACCGAACATCGCGATCTGCTCCGGATGGGCATTGCCCACCAGCAGGGTTCGCATCAGGCAGGCATGGTAGTGCCGGTACACCCCCGCGTGCTCGATTGTCAGCTGGTCTTCCTTCTCCAGGTGCCGGCGGCCCGAGTAGTAGCGGCACAGTAGCGCATCCCCGCCTGAGCTCATGATGAACTCGTTGCCCGGGTAGTCGCCGCCTCCCTTGAATATGACCGAGTGCATGGCGGCCAGGACGTCCCCGTCGAAGACGCCCTCGCCTGTCAGCTCGATCGCCTCGACCAGGGCGTCGTCGGCGAGGGCCGCGGCCTTGCGCACATATTCGATCTCGGCAGCGCTCTTCACCACCCGCTGCCTGCTGACCAGATCCGAGGCATCCTCGAGCGCGCAAAACCCATCCAGCGTGGATTCCACCCGGCGCCAGTTGAACGCGGTGAGGCCGTAGGCATCGAACTCGATGCCGAGCTTCTCACCCCGGCAGCCGAATTCCTCGAGGATGTCCCGCAGGTCGTCGGCCGGATTCTTCCCTGCCACGTCGGCCCACACGCGAACGTCCTCTATGACCGAGGTGTGCAGGGCCTGGCGCATGTCCGGGGCCCGGGTGAGCAGCACGAAGCGGCCGTCCGCCCCCAGGTACAGGCACTGAAAGAAGCAGTAGCCGAAGGTATCGTAGCCGGTGAGGTAGTACATGCTCTCCTGACGGAACATCAGCAGGCCCTGCAGGCCCCGCTCGGCCAGGCCCCGGCAGGTGGCGGCGCGCCTCTCCGCGAGCTCTTCTTCGGAAAAGTGAATGGTCACGGCTACGGGCTCTCCCTCCTCTCCAGGGGGCGAGATTAAGCCCCGGGCCGGTGCATCACAAGCGCATTCGCGGCCCACAGGCTGTGGTATTGACGGCCCGTTGGGTCTTTAATAGGCGTCACCATGCCAGACGAACCTCCCACTGCGGAGATGCGGAGAATCGGCTTCCTGCTGGTTCCCGACTTCTCGTTGATCGCGTTCAGCTCGGCCTTCGACGCCCTGCGCATGGCGAACCGCATGCGCGAGGAGAAGATCTACGAGTGGCGGGTACTCACCCACGACGGCCAGCCGGTCTCTTCCAGCAGCGGGCTGACCATCACGCCGGATGGCGACATCGGCGCCGCGGCCGAGCTCGACATCCTCTTTGTCTGCGCGGGCGACCGGGTGCATCTCACCGTCGACCGGTCGCTGCTCGCCTCGCTGCGCAAGCTTGCCCAGAAGAAGATGAACCTCGGCGCTATCTGCACGGGCAGCTACCTGCTCGCCCACGCCGGACTCCTGGATGGCTACCGGTCCACGATCCACTGGGAGAACATGGCGAGCATGCGCGAGGAGTTCCCGAACGTCATCGTCTCCCAGGAGCTCTTCGAGATCGACCGGGACCGCTACACCTGCTCCGGGGGGACGGCGCCGCTGGACATGATGCTCAACATCGTCACCCGCCACCACGGCGCGCAGCTCGCCGTCGCCATCTCCGAGGAGTTCATCTGCGAACGCATCAGGGGCCGCCACGACCGGCAGCGGGTGCCGTTGCGACTGCACCTCGGCACGAGCCAGCCCAAGCTCATGGAGGCCGTCGCGCTCATGGAGGCCAACCTCGAAGAGCCCATGAGCCTCGACGAGCTCGCCCAGCACGTGAAGCTGTCCCGGCGCCAGCTGGAGCGCCTCTTCCAGAAGCACCTGAACTGCGTGCCGACCCGGTACTACCTGGAGCTGCGCCTCGCGAAGGCCCGCCAGCTCCTGCTCCAGACCAGCATGTCCATCGTCGACGTGGCGTTCGCCAGCGGCTTCGTCTCGGCGCCGCACTTCAGCAAGTGCTATCGCGACTTCTACGGGATACCGCCCCGGGACGAACGCCGCCAGCGACGGCCGGCGGAGGCAGGCGACGTGGCTATCGGCGACTGAGGGGCGACTGAGGGGCGACTGAGACAGCGACCGACTAGCCGCCGCTACCCACCATCTGCTCGTGCATGAGGTTGATGTTGAAGCTCATGCTGATGCGATCGGAGTCGGAGAGATTAGGATTCACGCCGTGATCCAGCCATGACGGAAAGATGATGAGCTTCCCGACCTCCGGGGGGATGGTGTGCACCGAGGAGTTCATCTGGTTGCGCTCGACGAACTCCGGCTGCATCACCCAGGCCTGCTTGCGCGGATCGGCGATCAGCAGATCCCCACAGTTCTCCTCCGCTTTCACGTAGTAGACGCCGCTCAACAGGCTGTTGGGGTGGTTGTGCACGTTGTTGTAAGCGTGCTTGCCGCTCACGTTCGCCCAGATCTCCCGCATGATGAGCTGCATGTGCGAGGGGAAGTTCCAGCTGTGGGCGAGCCCGAACTCCCGCGCCCGCTCCAGCACGAGCGACGCGAACTCCGCCACGCTGGGGACGTCGAAGTCGAGATTGCCGCTCTGCCAGCCGAGCACGTTCGAGCGCGTACGACCCTGCGGTGCGACCCCGTGGATCTTCTCGATGTACTCCAGGAGTCCCGCGTTCAGGCGTTCGTAATCCGGTAACCGGCAACTCAGGAGCGTCGTCGGAAACATCTGCAGGAACTGTATCGTTCTCTCATTCACGGCTCTACGCTCCGCTGGTTGAACACTCCGCGCCTATCCTGGCGATCATGTCGATGGTGCTGCGGATGTCTTCGTCGGTGGTTCGTGGGTTTATGGTGCACAAGCGCAGCACGGTCCGGCCCTTGATTACGGTGGTGGTGAGCATGGCATGCCCGTCGGCGACGATACCATCGAAGATTCGGCGCGTCAGTTGATCCAGGTCATGCTCCCCGGCGTCTTCGGGCCGGTAACGGAACGTGACGACGCCCAGCTGCGCCGGGGTCGCAATCTCGAAACCGCCGTGGGCCTCCAGCAGCTGCTGAGCGCGCAGCGCGTTGTCGAAGCCCCGATCGATCGCTTGACGAAATCGCTCCAGCCCGAACACCTTGATGGACATCCACAGCTTCAGCGCGCGGAACGCCCGGGTCAACTGCACACCCCGGTCGCAGAAGTTCACTTCCCGGGTCATGTCCATCTTGTCCCTCGTATCCTGCAGATACTCCGGGTGTTCCGAGAAGCTCTCCTCCAGCCAGCGGACGTCGCGCACCAGGCAGCAGCCGATGTCGAATGGCTGGAACAGCCACTTGTGGGGATCCAGCACCAGGGAATGGGCGCGCTGCATCCCTTCGAGCAGCTCCGCGCCCCGCTCCGTCAGGATTGCAGCCGCCCCGTAGGCGCCGTCCACGTGCATCCAGAGATCCTGCTGCTCGCAGAGATCGGCGATGGCATTCAAGGGATCCACCGTCCCCGTATTCGTCGTGCCGGCCGTCGCGATCACGCAGAAGGGGCGCCGGCCCGCGCGCCGATCCTCCTCGACGGCGGCCGCCAGCGCCGCGACGTCGAGCTTGAGGCCGTCGTCTACGGGGATCAGGCGTATCTGGGAGGGCTGAAAGCCGAGGATTCGGATGTTCTTCCAGTTCGATGAATGGGCCTGGTCGGAGCTGTAGATAACGGCGCCGTCCATGTCCCCGCCGAGCATCGTCTGACGCGCGGCCACCAGCCCCGTCAGATTCGCGATTGAGCCGCCGCTCACGAACACGCCGCCGGCGGTCTCCGGCAGGCCGCAGAGCTCCGTAAGCCATTCGGTGGTAATCAGCTCGATCTGGGACGGGCCCGAGGTCTCGAACCAGGTTCCGGGACAGACGTTGATGCCGGACGCCAGGGCATCGGCCAGCACGCTGATGTAGTTGCCGGGGCCGGGGACCCACGCGAAGTGCCGGGGGTGGGTGCAGTACATGATGTTCGAGAGGACGTCGCGCTCCACCGTCGCCAGCACCTGCTCCGGATCGCTGCCGTCCCGGGGCGGCGGCTCGCGCAACAGTGCCTCGAGATCGTCGCGGCGCGCGACGATGGTTGCGGATTTCCCGGGCAGGGCCTGGTGATGATCGACGATCATGTCGACGACACGGTAGCCCAGGGCGCGCATGTCCTCGCTGCTGAGCTCGAAATCGGTCGAGTCGGCCATGTTGCTTGTTCCTCGTGGGGTCGTCGACTGTCCGCGTCGCGGGAACGGCGGGACACCGGCCGCGAAGGGCCCGGTGGATCGCGCGCGACGCCAGCCTACTGCTCGGTGACGATGAAGGGTATTTCCAGGTTCTTCTCGGGGTCGAACTGGGACCGCCCGGTGTGATTGACGTGCATCCCGTAGGTATGAAGCGAAACCGTGACGGCATCGCTGTGGTTCATCACGCTGTGGATGTGATCGGACTGCAACGCGATCACCTCGCCGTCGGCGAAAGACTTCTCGGCGCGCTTGGCGATCTCAGCGTGCCCTTCGCGGCTTCCATCGTCGAGACGATCCCAGAAGCTGTTCTCCTCGGGACCGTCCACGCCCGCGACCACCGCCCAGGTGCCGTGATTGTGGGGCGGCGCACCGCGTCCCGGAAGCCAGCTGACGGCGAACACCGCGAGCGTGTGATCCGGCTCCTCGTGAAGCAGGTGCACGCCGAAACCCTGCTCCTCGTTGCACTCGTAGTGCTCGGGCTCGAGCCAGGTCTTCGCGAGCGCGAGGCGTCGCGCGAGTGGGCGCACCTTGCTGACGATCTCCCGATCGTCCGCGGCATTCGCCGAGATGTCCCGCAGATCGCCGACGAAGTCGTCGAGGTTGTAGCGGTCGTCGCTCATAGGATCTTCCCCGGGTTCATGATGTTGTCGGGATCCAACGCCGTCTTTATCTGCCGCATGACGGAGACGGCCTCGCCGTGCTCGGCCTTCAGCTTCTCGATCTTGCCGTAGCCGACACCGTGCTCACCAGTGCAGGTCCCGCCCGCGTCCAGCGCGCGCGCCACCATGCGATCGTTGACGGCGCTCGCCCTTGCCATCTCTTCCGCGTTCTCGGTGTCCACCAGGAACACCAGGTGGAAGTTGCCGTCCCCGGCGTGGCTCACGATGGGCGCCAGCAGGCCCGACTCGTCGATGTCCCTGCGGGTCTCCAGCAGGCAGCGGGTCATCTCGGAGATGGGCACGCACACGTCCGTCGCCCAACCCTTGCAGCCCGGGCGCAGCGCCAGCGCCGCGTAGTAGGCATCGTGGCGCGCCTGCCATAGCTTGTTGCGCTCCTCCTGCTTCGTCGCCCACTGGAAGTCGCCGCCGCCGAGCTCCGCAGCGATCTCGCCCACGACCTCCACCTGCTCGCGCACGCCGCTATCGCTGCCGTGGAACTCGAAGAACAGCGTCGGCTGCGCCGGATAGGACAGGTCCGAGTAACGGTTGATGGCGTCCATCTGAAACTCGTCCAGCAGCTCTATCCGCGCTACGGGGATACCCAGCTGGATGACCTGGGTAACCGTCTTGACGGCTCCCTCCAGGGACGGGAAGGAGCATACTGCGGAGGAGATCGCCTCGGGGATCCCGTAGAGGCGCAGCTGAATTTCGGTAATGACCCCCAGGGTTCCCTCGGAACCGACGAAAAGGCGCGTCAGATCGTAGCCCGCGGAAGACTTACGCGCCCTGCCCCCGGTCTTGATGATGCGCCCGTCGGCGAGCACCACGGTGAGGCCCAGCACATTCTCGCGCATGGTCCCGTAGCGCACCGCGTTGGTGCCGGAGGCGCGGGTCGCCGTCATCCCACCCAGCGAGGCGTCGGCACCGGGGTCGATGGGAAAGAACAGACCGGTGTCGCGGAGATAGCTGTTCAGCTGCTTGCGCGTGACGCCGGGCTGGATCCGGCAGTCGAGATCCTCGTCGTTGACCTCGAGCACCTCGTTCATCGGGGATACGTCGATGCACACACCGCCGTGCAGAGCCTGCACGTGGCCCTCGAGCGAGGTGCCCGTGCCGTAGGCGATCACCGGGGTCTTGTGCCGGGCGCAGGCGGTAACGATGGCGGCCACCTCCTCGGTGCTAGCGGCGAAGGCCACGGCGTCCGGGGCATGGATCTCGTGGAAGGACTCGTCCTTGCCGTGCTGCTGGCGGACGGCATCCGACGTGGACAGGCGATCGCCCAGGAGCTCGCGGAGCTCGCTGACAAGGGGATCCAGGGCGTGGGCCGGTGTGGACATAGGGAGACCTCCAGGCTGACTCCCGAGGATACACCGGCTGGACGGAGTCTTGTATACGGGCTGGACGTTGGGCTTCGCTGCGCTCAGCCCAACCTACGGGATCTAGCGGCTCCGGCGGCGGCGGGGGCGGGGGCGCTCGGCGATGTTGGCGGCGGTCTTGGGCTCCGGGAGGGTGACGGCGCGGGCCAGGTTGGGGAAGTCCGCGCTCTTGTGGGGGATCGCCATGGCCTCCACGAAGTGCTCCTGGAAGCGGGGCTCCACGGCCGTCTCGATCTTCTCGATGCGCCGCACCACGTCCTCGATCTCGCCCCGGGCCTTACGGTCCAGCAGCGTGATGCGCGCGCCGGTGCCGGCGGCGTTGCCCGCCGAGGTCACGTGGTCGAGCGCGCAGTCGGGAACCATGCCGAGCACCATGGCGTACTTGACGTCGATGTGGCTGCCGAAGGCGCCCGCGAGACGCACGCGATCCACCCGGTCGACGCGCATGCGATCCATCAGCAGGCGGACCCCGGCATACAGCGCGGCCTTGGCGAGCTGGATCGCGCGCACGTCGTTCTGGGTGACGCAGAGACGCACGTCGCCGTCATGCAACACGTAGCTGAAGGTGCGTCCGTCCGGCACGATGCGATCGCTCTGCGCGGCCAGGCTGCCGTCGACGGCGCCGTCGGTATCGATGATCCCGGCAAGGTACATCTCCGCCAGCGCCTCGATAATGCCGGAGCCGCAGACGCCGGTTATTCCCGTCTCCCGGGTCGCGTCCACGAACCCAGCCTCGTCGGACCACAGATCGCAGCCGATGACCTTGAAGCGGGGCTCGAGTGTCTGCGGGTCGATACGCACCCGCTCGACGGCGCCCGGCGCCGCCCGCTGCCCGCAGCTGTTCTGCGCGCCTTCGAACGCGGGACCGGTGGGACTCGAGCAGGCCAGCATGCGCTCCCGATTGCCCAGCACGATCTCGGCGTTGGTGCCGACGTCCACGACCAGATTCATCTCGTCCCGGAGATAGGGCGCCTCGGAGAGGATCACGCCGGCGGCATCCGCGCCCACGTGTCCGGCGATGCAGGGCAGTACGTAGACCCGCGCGCCCGGGTGCAGGCGCAAGCCGATGTCCGCCGCCCGCACCCGCGCCGCCTCGTCGGTGGCCAGCGCGAAGGGCGCGCCACCGAGCTCCACCGGATTCATCCCCAGCAAGAGATGATGCATGATGGGATTGCCGACCACGCAGAGGTCGAGGATGTCCTCCACCGCGACACCGGCCTGGGCGGCGACTTCCGCCGCGAGGTCCTGCAACGCCTCGCGTACTACGGCGGTCAGCTCGATCTCGCCACCAGGATTCATCATGACGTAGGAGACCCTACTCATGAGATCCTCGCCGAAGCGGATCTGCGGATTCATGACGCCGGCGGATGCCACCACCTCCCCGCTGGAGAGATCGCAAAGGTGCGCGGCGATTGTCGTGGACCCCACGTCCACCGCCAGGCCGAAGACCCGATCGTGGAAACCGGGCCATACGGCGACGATCTCGCGGTCCTCGTGGACGGCGACCGTGACCTGCCAGTCGCCGTCGCGCAGCGCCGTCTGCAGTCCGTGCAGAACCTGGAAGTCGCAAACGAGATCCTCCAGGCGCCACTCGAATTCCAGGGCCTCCTTCAGTCGCCGCAGATCTCCCGCCGGGTCATGCATGTCCGGCTCCTGGACCTCGACGTAGTAGACCCGGAGCGCCGCATCCAGCTCGATCTCGTGCACCTCGGCGCGCTTTCTGACGACCTGCCGGTGGACCTGGCTCTCGGAGGGGACGTCGATGACGAGATCGCCGAGGATCTGTGTCGAACAACTCAATCGCCTGCCGTCGGCGATACCGTTCTCGGCGGCGTAGCGCTGCTCCGTCTCGCTGAAAGGTGTCAGGTTCTCGGCGCGGGAGGTGACGCCGTGCTTGGCGAACTCGCCGACGGCGGGCTGCACCTGGCAGCGGCCGCAGAGCGCGCGGCCGCCGCAAACGGAATCGATGTCTACACCGAGGCTGCGCGCGGCGTCGAGCAGTGTCGTCCCCGTGGCAAAGCGGCCGCGGCGGCCCGACGGGGTGAAGACGACGAGGGCCTCGTCAGACACGCCTGCGCCGGCGTCAACCACGCCTGCGGCGGCCGGTGCGGCGGCCGCGTGCGCCTTCCATACCCTCGGGCGGCGCCACGCGGTACTTCCTTATCCAGGCCCGGCAGTCGGGATCGTGACCCATCATGATGTCGGCACCGAGCACCGCCTGCATGACTTCCTCGTGCAGGGGATTCGTGATGGCCGAGGTGAGTCCCGCGCCAATCGCCATGTTGATGAAGGAGCTGTTGACGCCGTTACGGTTCGGCAGTCCGAAGCTGAAATTGGACGCGCCGCAGGTGCTGTTGACCTTCAGCTCGTCGCGCAGCCGGCGCAGGATGTGCATCACCTGGCGGCCCGCCTGATTGATAGCGCCCACGGGCATAACGAGAGGATCCACCACGACATCGCTGCGGGGTATGCCGTAGTCCTCCGCCCGTTCCACAATCTTCTTCGCCACCGCGAAGCGCTCGTCCGGATCTTCCGAGATGCCGGTCTCGTCGTTGGAGATGGCCACCACCGCGGCGCCGTGCTTCTTCACCAGGGGCAGGACCGACTCGAGGCGTTCTTCTTCACCGGTGACGGAATTGACGAGAGCCTTGCCCTTGTAGGCGGAGAGCCCGGACTCCAGGGCGGCGACGATGGAGGAGTCAATAGACAGCGGCGCGTCGGTAATGCGTTGCACCAGGGTGACCGCCTCGGCCAGGATCGCGGGCTCGTCGGCGAGCGGAATACCCGCGTTCACGTCGAGCATGTGCGCACCGGCCTCAACTTGCGCGAGCGCGTCCCACTCCACGCGACTGTAGTTGCCTTCCGCCATCTCCGCGGCCAGGACCTTGCGGCCGGTGGGGTTGATGCGCTCGCCGATGATGACGAAGGGGCGATCGAAACCGATGACGACCTCCTTCTTCTCCGAGCTGATGACGGTGTCGGTCATGGAATCGCTCTCTGGAGCTGCAGCTCGGGTTGGCCCGCGGGATTCCACGGCCTGCGTCCGTCCAACACACCGGACGCATCGATGATCTCGGCGACGGCCTCCTCCTGGCGGTACGCGGTGACGTGCACCCCCGCGATGCCGTCGATGTCGCGGATCTGCTGGATGAGTTCCATGCACAGGCGACGGCCCTCGAGCTTCGGCCGCCCGGCGCCCCGCAGACGATCGATGACCGGCTCCGGGATACACAGACCCGGCACCTTCTCGCGAATCCGCAGCGCCCCGCTGTAGGAGTCGAGAGGACTCACGCCCACGAGGATCGCACACGCGTCGTGCAGGCCGCGCTCACGCACGCGATCCATGTACTCCCGCAGGCGCGGAATATCGAAGCAGTTCCGGGTCTGCACGAATGCGGCGCCCGCGGCGATCTTCCGCTCCAGGCGCTCGACGGCCTCGTCCACGGTGCCCGCGAAAGGATTGGTAGCCGATCCGATGAATACCCGCGGCGGCGTGGTGATCACCCGGCCGCTCAGGAAGCTGGCATCGTCGCGCAACGTGCGCATGGCCGCGATGACCGAGAGGCTGTCCAGATCGAGCACGGGCTTCGCATCGGGATGATCGCCCATGCGCACGTCGTCACCGCTAAGGCAGAGCACGTTGGTCACGCCGAGGGCCGATGCTCCCAGCACGTCGCCCTGCACCGCGAGGCGATTCCGATCGCGTCCCGAGACCTGCATGATGGTCGTGTACCCGCGGCGCTCGAGCAGCGCGCACACGGCGACGCTCGACATGTGACAGTTCGCGCCCGGGCTGTCCGTCGCCGTGATGGCGTCCACGTAGCCGTCGAACACCCGGGCACGGGAGTACACTTCCTCCGGATCGGCGGAGTCCGGGGGCGATAGATCCGCCGTTACCGCGAACTGCCCACCTGCCAGCAACTTTTCGAATGCACCCGCGTCACTCATGTGACCTGTTCAACCTCCGTCGCTCTCATTCGGCGAGGGTCGTCCCCCCGCCTTCACCATCTTTTCCAATAGCTCGTCGTCGAACGCCGATTCGATGCGTTCGGCTTCCGCCCGCGCCGCCTCTTCCGGGATACCACTGCAGGTCCCCGAGACGCGGCGCCAATCCTCCAGGTACTGCTCGCTGCTGCCCTTACCGGCGCGCATCGCCGCGCGATCGATGGCCTCCCGGAAGCGCGGGGAGAGGGGCACCTTGATCGACTCGCGCCCCTTGCGCGCGATGACCTGGGACGGGATGTCCCGCCAGTAGATCGTGATCAGCTTCGCCATCGAGGCATGGACCGCGCCGTGCGGAACACTCCGCGGGGCCGCGGGTCGCGCCGACTCAGCCGCTGGCCGCGCCGCGAACGTTGTGGCGGCGGGCCATGAACTCCTTGGCGGTCTCGACGGCCACGGCGGCATCACGACAGTAGGCGTCGGCGCCGATGGCCTCGGCGAATGCCTCGTTGAGCGGCGCTCCGCCGACGAGCACGATGTAGTCATCGCGCATGCCCTTCTCCACCAGGGTATCGATGACGACTTTCATGTAGGGCATCGTGGTGGTCAACAGCGCGGACATGCCGAGGATCTCGGGCTTGTGCTCCTCGAGGGCCTCGAGGTAGTTCTCGACCGAATTGTTGATACCGATATTGATGACCTCGAAGCCGGCGCCTTCCATCATCATGGCGACGAGATTCTTGCCGATGTCGTGGATGTCACCCTTGACCGTACCGACCACCATCTTGCCGATGGGCGGCGCGCCGGTCTCCGCCAGCAGCGGGCGCAGGATCTCCATGCCACCCTTCATCGCGTTGGCGGCGAGGAGCACCTCGGGCACGAACAGGATACCGTCACGGAAGTCGATGCCGACGATGCGCATGCCCTCCACCAGGGCTTCGTCCAGCAGCTTCTTCGGCTCCCAGCCCCGGGCCAGAAGAATGTTGGTGCCCTCTTCGATCTCCTCGCGCAGACCATCGTAGAGATCGTCGTGCATCTGCTTGACGAGATCGTCGTCGTCGAGCGTCGAGAGGTCGAGTTCCTCTTCTTCTCCGTCTTCGATTTCTGCTTCGTCGTTCACGATGATGCTCCAGATTCTGACCAGATTGGACGACAGGCACCGGCCCCTCCAGGGGGCATACGGGACGTAAGCGTAGGCACGGCCCCCGGTACCTGCTGGCGTACCCGCGACATGGGGTTGCCGAAAAGCGACACCCCCGGGAGGACGCCATCCGGCGACTGTGAAGCCCGTCCCAACGCGGTAAACTACGCGCGCTTCAGTGGCATCAGGAGTCGAGGGGAGCAATGAATCGAGAGACAGGGGAAGGCGGCGCCGTCATCGACGGGAAGGCATTCGCGGCGGGCCTCCGTGCCCGGGTCGGCACCCAGGTGGCCAGGCTCAAGGCGGCACACGGCATCACGCCGGGACTCGCCGTCGTGCTCGTCGGGGAAAATCCGGCGAGCCAGGTGTACGTGCGCAACAAGAACAAGCAGACCGTGGAAGCCGGCATGAACTCCTACGAGCACCGGCCGCCGGATACCATCGGCGAGGCGGAGCTGGTGCAACTGGTCGAGTCGCTGAACGCGGACCCGAAGGTGCACGGAATCCTCGTGCAGCTGCCCCTACCCGACCAGGTCAGCTCCCAGGCGGTCATCGGCAGCATCGATCCGGCCAAGGACGTGGACGGGTTTCACACGACGAACGCGGGGCTCCTCGCCGTCGGCGGCGAAGGCATGGTGCCCTGCACGCCCCTCGGATCCATGATGCTCATCAAGGACGTTCTCGGCGACGACATCTCGGGCCTGCGCGCCCTCGTGCTGGGGCGATCCAACATCGTCGGCAAACCCATGGCGAACCTGCTGCTGGCGGAGAGCTGCACCGTGACCATCGCGCACTCCCGCACCCGGGATCTTCCGGGGGAGTGCCGGCGCGCAGATATCCTCGTCGCTGCGGTCGGCCGGCCGCAGATGGTAAAGGGAGACTGGGTGAAACCCGGCGCGACCGTAATCGACGTGGGCATCAACCGAATCGAGACCGATGAAGGCAAGACCCGGCTCGTCGGCGACGTGGACTACGAGGCCGCACGCACGCGGGCCGGCGCCATCACACCGGTGCCCGGCGGCGTCGGGCCGATGACCATCGCGTGTCTGCTGCAGAACACGCTTACCGCGGCCTGCCGCCAGCACGGCGTGCCTGTTCCGGCTCCCGATGATTGATCGCGCTCCGGTCCCATAGCCCCATGACGCGCGAGCCGATCCGCACTTTCGATCAGGCAGTGGCGTTTCTTCTGAGTCTGGTGCGCGACGACCCGCGACCCTACCAGGCCCGCGCCGATCTCGCCCAGCTGCCCATCCGCGCGCTCCTCGCGCGGGTCGGCGATCCCCACATCGATCTCCCCGCGGTGCACATCGCGGGCTCCAAGGGTAAGGGCTCCACGGCTCTCTATCTCGAAGCGATCCTGCAGGCCGCGGGCGTGCGCACCGGGACGTTCACGTCGCCGCACCTGCAACGTTGGACCGAGCGCCTGCGCATCGACGGCCGGGAGTCGACCGATGCCGCGTTCGCCGCGCCCATCGCGCGCCTGCAGCCCCATGTCCTCGCGCTGCGCGACGAGGACGACGCGCGCGCGCCGAGCTTCTTCGACGTCCTCACCGCCGCCGCGCTGCTGTCGTTCGCGGAGCACGGAGTCGATTGCGCCATCATCGAGGCAGGCATCGGCGGCAGGCTCGATGCGACCAACGTCGTGCGGCCCGTGCTCACCTGCATCACATCGGTGGAGCTCGAGCACACGGACAAGCTCGGCGACAGCCTCGCCGCCATCGCCGGCGAGAAGGCCGGCATCATCAAGCAGGGTATTCCCGTCGTCGTCGGCGCCCTCCCCCCCGAGGCCGAGGCCGTGGTTCGACAGCGCGCGGGCGAGCTGGACGCGGAGATGGAGCTGGTCGAAGGTCCGGCCGACGACACCACTCACCTGGCCGCGGCCGATCGTTGCAGCGCGCACAATGCGAGCCTCGCCATCGCCTGCGCCCGGCGCATCGTCGGCGACCGCGATGGATTCCCGGACGCGGTCCGCCGGGCACTCGCCGACACTCACCCGCCCGGGCGCATGGAGGTCATCGCCGAGCACCCCTGGGTCGTCATCGACGGCGCGCACACGCCGGCCTCCGCCGCCGCGCTCGCCGAGATGTTGAAAGGAGTGCCCGCGAATCGTCTGCATCTGCTCGTCTCGGTTTCGGCCGCCAGGGATGCATCCTCGATGCTCGCGCCCCTTCTCGATCGCGCGCACCAGATCGTCATAACGAACGCCGACACGACCCGCTCCATGGATGGCGACGCGATAGCCGCGAACCTGGTCGCCCATGGCTACAACCCGGCGCGGATAAGCGCCATCGCCGATCCCCGCGAGGCAGTGCTCCAGGCCCGGCGCGCGCTCGCCGACGACGACCTGCTCTGCGTCGCCGGCTCCATGTACATGGCGGGCGTTGCCCGGGAAACGTTGCTCGGCGCACTCACGTGATCGAAGCGATCGACACAGTCATCGTCGACGTGTCCCGGGCCGTTGCCGCCGCCGGCGGGCGGGCCGTGCTGGTCGGCGGCTATGTCCGCGACCGCTTGCTGGAGCGCCCCTCGAAAGACTACGACGTGGAGATCTTCGGCCTCGCGCCGGAAGCAGTCTCGGATCTGCTGTCGGGATTCGGCGAGCTCATCCAGGTAGGCCGCGCCTTCGGCGTGCTGCGAGTCAAGGGTATCGACGCCGACTTCTCGCTGCCGCGCCGAGACAGCAAGATCGGCCGCGGGCATCGCGGCTTCGACATCGCCTTCGACCCGGACCTGGACTTCACGGAAGCCTCGCGCCGGCGGGATTTCACCATCAACAGCATCGGCCTCGATCCCCTGAGCGGCGAGATCCTGGATCCCCACGGCGGCCGCGGGGACCTCGAGCGTCGCGTGCTGCGCGCAACCGACGCCGGTCACTTCGCCGAGGATCCCCTGCGGGGTCTGCGGGCGGCCCAGTTCGCCGCGCGCCTCGAGGTGACCCCGGACCGGGAACTGACCGAGCTCTGCCGCCGTCTTGATCTCGCCGAGCTGCCCCCGGAACGCATCTTCGAAGAGCTGCGCAAGCTTCTCTTGAAGGCGGCCAGGCCGTCGCTCGGCTTCGACTTCCTGCGCGATGCCGGGCTGTTGCGCTACTTCCCGGAAATCGACGCCCTCCAGGGCGTGCCCCAGGACCCGATCTGGCATCCGGAAGGCGACGTCTGGATCCATACCCTGCTGGTCATCGACGAGGCGGCCGCGCTTCGCGAGGACGAGGGCAACGACCTGACACTCATGCATGCCGCTCTCTGTCACGATTTCGGCAAGCCCGCCGTGACCTTGGAGGAACAGGGACGAGTACGCTCGCCAGGGCACGAAGCGCTGGGCGCCACCATGGCACGGGAATTCCTCGAGCGCCTGCGCGCCCCGGGGCAACTGTGCGACCAGGTCGAGGCGCTTGTGAAGTACCATCTCGCACCGGCATTGTTCGTAGCCCAGGGCGCCACCGCGAAGGGCTATCGCCGTCTCGCGCGCAATCTCGATCGGGCCGGGACGGACATCGCGATGCTCGTGCGGGTCGCCCGGGCGGATCATTGGGGCCGCACTACAGACGAGGCCCGCAGTCGCGTGTTTCCCGCCGCGGACGCGTTCCTCCACGAGGCCGGGAAGGCGTCGGTCAGGGACGCCGCGCCCCGGGACGTCGTCCAGGGCAGGCACCTGCAGGCCCGGGGACTCACGCCCGGTCCGGAGTTCGGCGAGATACTGGCCCGCTGCCGCGACGTGCAGGACGAGACCGGCTGGACCGACGCGGAAGAAATTCTCGACAAAGTGCTCGGCGACGGGTGAACATACCGACATCATTCATTCCATCGAGTGCGCCGTGAACCTTTCGACCATCGCCGCCGCCCGCTACGCGCTGCATCAGTTGATCGGCGTCAACGACGACGCCATCATCGAGCAGGTGCTCGCGGAGCAGGACAAACGCTTCGTGGACGATCCCCGCCAGTCTACCTACGAGGACTCGCCGCTGCCGGATACGCCGGAAGTGCGAACCCTTACCGATCAGGTGACTGGCATCATGCAAGCCATCGATCCGCGCCTGGAGCCGTCGCCGTTCTGGGCGCACATCCTGCAGCCCGGCGAGTCGACCATGTATCACACTCACAGCGCGGGAAACTTCCCGGGGCTCGGGCTCTCCTGGGTCTACTACGCGCAGGTGCCGCCGCACTCCGGCGATCTCGTCTTCATTTGCCAGATCAACGACGATCGCGTATTTCACGGCATACCGCCGACCGTCGGCAGGCTCGTCGTATTCCCGGCCGGCATGCCCCACATGACCGAGCGGCACGCCGGCGAGGGCGTGCGGATTTCCGTGAGCGGCAACTTCTTTCTGCCGCTGCACACGACGATCGACGTTGTCTCGGGACAGACGACTTCCCGGGTCAGCGAGTTCTGCGGCTAGCCGACAGCGTCAACTATTCGAAAAACCAAGGAGACCATTGATGAGATTCAAGGACACGATGAGAATCGCGGCCGCGGCCGCGTGCCTGTTCGCCTTCGTGGCGCCCGCCCAGGAGCCCGCGCCTTCGGAGGAGTCACTGGCCAAGGGACACGCCCGGGAAGCGGCCTACTCGCCCTGGGCGAACCGCAACTTCCCGACCCGCGTACTGTGGGGCGATACGCACCTGCATACGGCGCTCTCCTTCGACGCCGGCGCATTCGGCGTACGCCTGACACCCGACGACGCCTACCGCTTCGCGAAAGGTGAGCGCGTGGTCTCCTCCACCGGGCAGCCGGTGAAAC
>CBDTYP010000028.1:0-17211 GCA_965364645.1 uncultured Gammaproteobacteria bacterium
TTTCTCCACGAGGCGGGAACGCGCTGCTGGATCTCGGACATCCACGCCGAGAGGATGCGGCGACTCGCCGACGAGACCGGGGCCACTCCGGTCGCCGCCGAGGACGTCATCGGCCTCGACGTCGACGTGTTCGCCCCCTGTGCGCTCGGCGCGGTGCTCGATTCCGACACCATCCCCGCGCTGCGGGCCCGTGTCGTCGCCGGCGCCGCCAACAACCAGCTGGAGCGCTGCTCCCATGGCGAGGCATTGCTGCGCGAAGGCATCCTGTACGCCCCCGACTACGTCATCAACGCGGGCGGTGTCATCGACGTCGCCTTCGAGCGCACCGGCTACGACCTCGACAAGGTGGTGGCCAAGGTCGACGGCATCGGCGTGTCCCTGACCGAGATTTTCGAACGCTCCGACGCCGAGCAGCGCCCCACGAGCGAGGTCGCCGACGATTTGGCCCGGGAGCGATTCATGATGAAGATGGCTGCGTAAAGTCGCGCAACGCCGCGAAGTCGTGATCTTGTAGGTTGGTGCTGAGCGCAGCGAAGCCCAACATCCGACGCCGGATGTTGGGCTTCGCTGCGCTCAGCACCAACGTACGAGAGCGGATCCTCCCCGCCAGGCCCCCCTCAGCCCACTCCCCGTGCTGGTGTACACTAGCGCCTTCGATTGCGAAGGGATCGGGGGACTCCGAGGGATGCGTTTCGCGCTCGCGCTGCTTGCTGCCGTGATCCTCACCGGGTGCGAGGAGGCCAACACTTACGTCGAGCCGCCGCCGCCGAAGGTCTCGGTAGCGCAGCCGCTCGTGGAAGACGTCATCGAGTACCTGGAGATGACGGGCACGACCGTCGCATCGGCCAGGGTGGACGTCCGCGCCCGGGTCTCCGGCGAGCTCCAGAGCATGCACTTCCAGCCCGGCACCGAGGTCGAGGCGGGGGACCTCCTCTTCGTCATCGATCCCCGGGAGTACGCGGCGGAGCTCGCGGCGGCCCGCGCCGAGCTGACCGCGGCCGAGGCGGAGGTCCGGCGGGCCGGGATCGAGTACAAGCGGGCCAGGAACCTCTATAAGAAGAAGGCCGGCTCGGAGGCGGACGTCGTCCGCTGGCAGGGCGAGCTCGAGGTCGCCCGCGCGTCGGTGGAGCGGGCCCAGGCGGCGCTGGAGCAGGCCCAGCTCGATCTCGACTACACCCAGGTGTCGGCCCCAATCAGCGGCCGGGTGGGGCGCAACCGGGTGGACGTCGGCAACCTCGTCGGCCAGGGGGAGCCGACCGTGCTGACCGAGATCACCGAGGTCGACCCGATGTTCGCCTACTTCAACCTCAACGAGCGGGATTTCCTGCGCCTCGCGACCGCCTACCGGAAGCGGGTGAAGGATAAGGGCCTGGACCCGCGGGTCGACCCCGACAAGAAGGCCGACATCAAGATCTATCTCGGGCTCGCGAACGAGAAGGGCTATCCTCACGAGGGCGTAGCCGACTTCTCGGAGTCCGGCCTCGACGCCGGTACGGGGACGCTGCAGCTGCGCGGCGTTTTCCACAATTCGGAGCCGGTCCCGGCGATTCATCCCGGCCTCTTTGCCCGCATCCGCATGCCCGTCGCCAAGCGCGCCGGCGCACCGCTGGTGAGCGAGCGCGCCATCGGCTCCGATCAGAGCGGACGCTTCGTGCTGGTGGTGAACGGCGACAACGTCATCGAGAAGCGCAACATCGTCCAGGGACAGCTCGACGACGGCATGCGCGTCATCGAGGAGGGCCTGGAGCCCGGCGAGTGGATCGTCGTCAACGGCCTGCAGCGGGCGCGGTCGGGCGCGAAGGTCGAGCCCGAGCAGATCGACATGGCGGCCCTGCGCGTGTCGGCCATGGGCGCCGCAGAGAAGAAGGACGACGTCCGCGCAGCCGGCGAGACGGCGCAGGCCGGCAGCGCTAATCGCGAGTAGGGCGGCCCCGGGCGATGTTCTCGCAGTTCTTCATCCAGCGACCGATATTCGCGACGGTCATCTCCATCGTCATCGTGATCGCGGGCGTCGTCACTCTGATCGGCCTGCCCGTATCCCAGTATCCGGAGATAACGCCGCCGACGGTGGAAGTCTCGGCCACCTATCCCGGCGCGAACGCCCGGGTGATCTCCGAGACCGTCGCCGCGCCCATCGAGCAGCAGGTGAACGGCGTGGAGGACATGATCTACATGTCGTCCACGAGCGCGAGCGATGGATCCTACAAGCTCACCGTGACCTTCGAGGTGGGCACGAACCTCGACATGGCCCAGGTGTTGGTTCAGAACCGGGTTAAGCTCGCCGAGCCAAATTTGCCGGAAGAGGTCAAGCGCCAGGGCGTCAACACGAAGAAGAAATCCACGAACATCATCCTTTTCATCTCGTTGTTCTCACCAAACGGGCGCTACGACGAGCTGTTCCTCACCAACTACGCGACCCTGCGTCTGCGCGACGAGCTGAGCCGCATCGCTGGCGTCGGCGAGGTCATGGTGTTTCCCCAGAGCGACTACAGCATGCGGGTCTGGCTCGATCCGTTAAAGCTGCGCTCCCGGCGCATGACCACCAGCGACGTGTTGAATGCCATCAGGGAGCAGAACGTGCAGGTCGCCGCGGGACAGATCGGCCAGCCGCCGGCGCCGCGGGGACAGAGCTTCCAGTATCCGGTGAATGTGCTCGGCCGTTTGAGCGAGGTCGAGCAGTTCGAGGACATCATCGTGAAGGCCGAGGATGGACGCATCACTCGGCTGCGGGATGTCGCCCGCATCGAGCTCGGCGGCAAGAGCTACGACATCACCTCTCGCATGAACGGCGCTCCGTCCGCCAGCGTCGGCGTCTATCAGCTCCCCGGTGCGAACGCGCTCGATGTCGCCACCAATGTGCGCGCGGCCATGGAGCGGATGAGCAGGCTGTTCCCCGAGGACATGGAGTACGCCGTCCCCTACGACACCACCATCTTCGTCGAAGAGTCCATCAAAGAAGTGTTCATCACGCTTTTCCAGGCCGCCGCGCTGGTGTTCCTGGTCCTCTTCGTGTTTCTTCAGGACTGGCGCGCGACGCTGGTCCCCGCGGTGGCGATCCCGGTGTCTCTCATCGGGACCTTCGCGGTCATGGGCGCCCTCGGGTTCTCGCTCAACATGCTCACGCTCTTCGGGCTGGTGCTCGCCATCGGCGTCGTGGTGGACGACGCCATCGTCGTGGTGGAGGCCTGTGTCACGCACATCGAGCGCGGGCTCGGCGCCAGGGAGGCGGCCATCAAGGCCATGGGCGAGGTGTCCGGCCCCGTGATCGCGACCACGCTCGTGCTGCTCGCCGTCTTCATCCCGGCCGCGTTTCTTCCCGGCATCACGGGGCAGATGTACCGGCAGTTCGCCCTCACCATTGCCGTGGCGACGGTCTTCAGCTCCATCAACGCGCTCACGTTGAGCCCGGCCCTCTCGGCATTGCTGCTGCGTCCGCCGAAGAAACGCAAGAACGCTTTCTTCCGCGCCTTCGACGCGGCGTTCAGGAAGACGGAAGGCGGTTACGACGGCCTGGTCAAGGCACTGGTGCGCCGTGGCGCCATCATGATGCTGCTGTTCCTCGGCCTCGCCACGCTCACCGGCTGGCAGTTCGTGAAGGTGCCCACCGGGTTCCTGCCCATCGAGGATCAGGGATATCTCATCGCCGCGGTGCAGCTGCCCGACGCCTCGTCTCTGGAGCGGACCGCAGAGGTGCTGGACCAGATTGACGGGATACTGGACAAGACACCCGGCGTGGCCAACTGGGTCTCGCTGGGCGGATTCTCGCTCATCGACGGCACCAATTCCTCCAACGCCGCCACCATCTTCATCGTCATGGAGCCCTGGGACGAGCGCAAGACGCCCGAGCTCAGCCAGGAGGGCATCCTCGGGCACATCCAGCCGCGTCTCTTCGGCATCAAGGAGGCCATCGCGTTCGCGTTTCCGCCGCCGGGCATTCCGGGCCTCGGCGTCGCCGGCGGATTCCAGATGCAGATCCAGGACCGGGGCGATGCGGGGCTCCTGGAGCTGGGACAGATGGTGCGCGAGCTCGTCGTCGACGGCGATGCGCAGTCGGCCCTCACGAACCTGAACTCCACCTTCCGGGTGACCGTGCCGCAGATCTTCGCGGAGGTGGATCGGGAGAAGGCGAAGAAGCTCGATGTCTCGTTGAACGAGGTCTTCGGCACCCTGCAGGCCTTCCTCGGCTCGGCCTACGTGAACGACTTCAATAAGTTCGGCCGTACGTGGCAGGTTAAGGTCCAGGCGGATCACCAGTTCCGCATCGAGCCGAAGGACATCCGCCAGCTCGAGGTCAGGGACGCCGAAGGGAGGATGGTGCCCATAGGGACGCTCGTCGCGGCCCAACGCACCCTGGGTCCCCAGACGATTCAACGCTACAACCTGTTTCCGAGCGCCGCCATCACTGGACAGGCTGCCCCCGGCTTCAGCTCCGGTCAGGCACTCGAGCTCATGGAGCAGATGGCCGACGCAAAGTTGCCGCGGTCCATGGGCTACGAGTGGACGGGCATGTCCTTTCAGGAGAAGAAGGTCGGCTCCGAGTCCATCGTCGTCTTCGCGCTGGCCATCATCCTCGTTTTCCTCGTGCTGGCCGCACAGTACGAGAGCTGGACGAGTCCGACCGCCGTGATTCTCGTCGTGCCGCTGGCCGTGCTCGGAACCGTCGTGGCCCTGCTGATGCGCGACTTCGACAACAACGTCTATACCCAGATAGGCATCGTGCTGCTGATCGGACTCGCGAGCAAGAACGCGATCCTGATCGTCGAGTTCGCCGCGGAGCAAAGGAAGCAGGGCCTCGGCATCCTGGAGTCCGCGACGACGGCCGCCCGCCTGCGTTTTCGCCCGATCCTCATGACGGCGATCTCCTCCATCGCGGGATTCATGCCGCTGGTGGTGGCCGCGGGTGCCGGCGCCGCGAGCCGCCAGGCCATCGGCACCGCGGTGGTCGGCGGCATGGTCGCGGCCACCATCATGTCGCTCGTGTTCACGCCGGTGTTCTACGTGGTGATGCAGAGTCTGAGTGAACGTTTCGGGCGTTCGTCCTCCGGGGCAGCCCACGCAAGCGCGGCAGGCGACGCGAAGGAATCATTCTGAGTGAATAGGATTCGAGGTCGACTGCAATGAACGAGCGCTGGTGCAACCGCCCGGAGGGTTCCAACTGGGGAGATTTCGGCGCCGACGATCAGCGCGGCAGGCTTAATCTCCTGACCGCCGAGAAGGTGCGCCAGGGTGTCGCCGAGGTGCGCGACGGGCGCAGCTTCTGTCTCAGCCTGCCGCTGGATCTGCCGGGAGGCAACAGCGTCAATCCGAAACGCCATCCACCGACCTTCGGTCCGGTGTTCGAGAACGGCGATCTCTACTTCAACTATCTCTGGAACGAGCGCTACCCCGGCGTCATGGACATCACCAGCGACGAGGTGATGGTCCTGCACAGCCAGTACTCCACCCAGTGGGACAGTCTCGCCCACGTGGGCTCGCTCTTCGACGCGGACGGCGACGGCGTCGACGAGCCGGTCTACTACAACGGCTACCGCGCCTACGAGCATGTCGGGGGGGAATGCCAGAGTGGCGAGCTCGGCGCCCGTGCCCTCGGTATCGAGAACATGGCCGAGACCGGCGTCCAGGGCCGCGCCGTCGTCGTGGATCTGCACGCGCACTACGGCAACGAACGCGTCGCCGTCGACTATGACGCGCTGATGGAGGTCTTCGACAGGGACGGAGTCGTGGTGGAAGAGGGCGACATGTTTCTCATGCATACGGGGTGGGACGACATGATCCTCTCCATGGGCGGCGAGCCGGACGCCGCCCTTTTGCACAGCTCCTGCGCGGTGCTCAACGGGTACGACGATCGCTTGCTCGACTGGATCACCGAGAGCGGCATCGTCGTCATCGCCACCGACAACATGGCGGTGGAGGACTCCCGGGGCATGGGCAGCACCCGGGGCGGCGAGTCGCGCCTGCCCCTGCATCGTCATTGCCTGTTTCGCCTGGGACTGCATCTCGGCGAGCTGTGGTATCTGTCCGCGCTCACCGCGGAGCTCCGCCGCCAGCAGCGTTTCCGTTGCCTCCTGACCGCCCCGCCCCTGCGGGTCCCCGGCGCGGTGGGTTCTCCCGTGACACCGGTGGCGACGATATGAGTGCGCAGGCGGCCCTCGAGCAACCGGTGTGGCGTTCCCTGCTCTTCGTCCCGTCCAACAACACGCGCTTCATCGACAAGGCGCATACCCGCGGCGCGGATGCCATCATCCTCGATCTCGAAGACAGCGTGCCGGCCGCCGAGCGCCCCGGCGCACGCCGCGGCCTCGCCGATGCCGCGGGGCTGGTGGGCCGGGCTGGCACCGACGTGCTCGTGCGCATCAACTCGGAGCCCGACGAGACCGCGGCGGATCTGGACGCCGCCGTGCAGCCGGGAGTGCGCGCCCTGCTCGTGCCCAAGGTGGAGGACCCCGGCGCCCTGGTCGCGCTCTCGGCGGAGGTATCGCGGCTGGAGGCGGAGCGGGGCATGGCCGACGGAGAGGTGGCCTTCGTCGTGCTCGTCGAGTCGCCGGCAGGCCTGCTGCGCGCCGAGGCCATCGCCCGGGCAGACGCGCGTACCGTCGCCATGGAGCTCGGCGGCGAGGATTTCGCGCTCTCCGCCGGCATGCTGCCCGACGCCGAGACCCTCGCGGTACCCAAGCAGATGGTCCTCTATGCCGCCCGCGCCGCGGGACTCGTGCCGCTCGGCATCCTCGGCAGCATCGCCCACTACGGCGACCTCGATGCCTATCGGGCCACCGCCGAACGCTCCCGGCGATTCGGGTTCGAAGGCGCCGCGTGCATCCATCCGAGCAACGTGCCCGTGCTGAACGACGTGTTCACCCCCGCCGCCGAGGACGTCGAGCGCGCGCGGCGCCTCGTTGAGGCTTACGCGCAAGCCCAGCGCGCCGGATCGGGGGCCATCAGCGTGGACGGCAACATGATCGACGTGCCGGTCGTGATACGGGCGCAGAAGTTGCTGGAACGGCACGAGGCCATCCGGGCCCGCGAGGCCGCGTCGTGAGCGAAGACGTTCGACAGCGCATCTACGCGTTTCTCGATGCGTCCGGCATCGAATACGAGATTATGGATTGCGATCCGGAGCTCGCCGACACGGTCGTGTTCTGCGAGCGCTACGGAATCCCGCTGGACAGGTCCGTCAACACGATCCTCGTCAAGGCCAAGACCGGGGGAGAGCGCTTCGCGGCGTGCGTGTTGCTCGCCGACTCGCGCCTCGACGTGAACCGGGTCGTGCGCAAACGCTTGGAGGCGCGGCGCGTATCCTTCGCGAGCGCCGACGAGACCCGCGCGCTCACGGGCATGGAGATCGGCGGCGTGACACCCATCTGCCTGCCGGAAGATCTTCCCTTGTGGATCGACAATCGGGTGATGCAGGCCGACTACATCATCCTCGGTGGCGGCGATAGATCGAGCAAGATCAGGATTTCGCCGCGTATATTCGACCACGTATCGTCGAGCACCATCATCGACGGTCTCGCGAAGATACCGTCGCCCGAGGCGTAGGAGCGCGCACGCCATCCCCGTGCCGATGTCACTGGTTACCCTCGACAGCCACACCACGCTGATTACCGTCAACCGGCGCCTGTCACGGGTACTGGGTGATGCCCACGACCGCGCCCGCATGGCCGGCGGCGAGAAGGTCTGGGAGAGCCCGGACATCCTTCCCTACACGTCGTGGCTGCAGCGCACGTGGCACGACTTCGTCGCCGGCACCGACACTCCCCTTCCGGCGTTGCTGAGCGCGGATCAGGAGCTCGGGCTCTGGGAGCAGTGCGTCGCGGGAGAGATCGGGGCGGACGGCGGGTTGCCCCTGCTGCAGAGCGTCGAGGCGGCCCGCAACGCCCAGGCCGCCTGGGCGCTGCTGCATTCCTGGCGGCTCCGTCCCGACGGCGATCTCGGTTACGCCAACGACGAGGTGAGGGCTTTCCGCGGCTGGGCGCGCCGCTACGCGACCCTGTGCGGGGACGGCGGCTGGATCGATCTCGCGGGTGCCGCCGACACGCTCGCGGCGGGCCTCAACGCAGCGCACCTGGGTGGGATACGGCGCCTGCTGCTGGCGGGCCTCGATGCGCCGACGCCCCAGCAGCAGACCCTGTTCTCTGCGCTCTCCGACATCGGCGTCGCCGTCGAGCACTGGCAGCCGCCGTCCCGGGATCCCGTCCCGGTCCGCCATGCGTTCACGGATCAGGATGCGGAGCTCGAGGCCGCGGCGCGCTGGGCGCGCCTGCGGGTGGAGGAGGGAGCCCGGGGTCCCGTCGGGATCGTCGTCCCCGGCCTCGCCGCCGCCCGCCACCGCGTGGCGGCAACATTCGAGGATGTCTTCAGCCCCGGCGCCCCGCGCCCGGGTGCGGCGGAGTCGGCGCCCGCCTTCAACATCTCCCTCGGTCAGTCGCTGGAGGAGGTGCCCGTGGTCGGCGACGGGTTGCTGGCCCTGGGTGCGCTGGATGGCCGGTTGTCGCTCCCCGATGCCGGCCGGTGGCTGCTGTCGCCTTATCTCGGCGGCGGGGAGCCGGAGTGGCGCGCGCGCTTCGATGCGCACCTGCGCGGCATCGGTGAGCCGCATTACCAGCTGGCGCGTCTCGAGGAGCTCGCGGCATCCATGGACGCGCCGCGCTCCGCCGAGGCGCCGACGCCCGACGGCGATGACGCCGCGTCCTTCGTCGCCTTGTTGACGGGCCTGCGGGACCAGGGCGCGCGCAGTCCCGACAGCCAACCCGTCTCCGCCTGGGCCGTGGACTTCTCGTCCTGGCTCCGGGCCGCGGGATGGCCGGGGGCACGCAGCCTCTCGAGCGACGAGTTCCAGGCGGTGCAGGCGTTTCGCGAGTTGCTCGCCTCCCTGGCCGCGCTCGCACCGGTGCTGCCGGCGCTTCGCCGCGACGAAGCACTGACGCAGCTCCGGCGTCTGGCCGCGGCCCAGGTGTTCCAATCCCGTTCCGGGTCCGCGACGGTGCAGATCCTCGGTGTGCTCGAGGCGGATTGCATCGACTACTCCCATCTCTGGGTGACGGGACTCCACGATCGCGCCTGGCCCGAGCCTCCGCGGCCGAACCCCTTCCTCCCCGTAGCGCTGCAGCGCGACCTCGGCATGCCGCGGGCGGGCAGCGAGCAGCAGCTGCGCCGGGCACGGGAGTGGACGGCGCGCATGTTGTCGAGCGCCGGCGAGGTCATCGTGAGCCACCCGCGCCAGCAGGGCGACGAGCCCCTGCGGGTCAGCGAACTGATCGCCGCCGTGCCCCTCGGAGCGGAGGGGTCGCTCGCCCTGAGCACGGTGCCCCGGGACGGGCGCTCGGTGCAGGACGCCGCGCCGGAGATGGAAGTGGTGGAGGATGAGCACGGGCCCGCCGTCGACGAGTCCCCGCGGGTGCGGGGCGGCGTGTCGGTGTTCAAGGATCAGGCCGCGTGTCCCTTCCGCGCCTTCGCCGTTCACCGCCTCGAGACGAGCGACGTGACGGCGCCGGACACCAGCCTGGACCCCCGCGTGCGCGGCAACCTCGCCCATCGGCTGATGGAGCTCCTGTGGCGATCCCTCGGCGGCCAGTCGCGCATGCTCTCTATGGCGGAGGACGATCGCGAAGATCTGATCCGCGCGACCGCCCGGCGCGTTCTCGCGGAGGAGGCGCGGCGTCGTCCCGACACCCTGCGCGGGCGCCTGTTGGCCATCGAGCAAGCCCGCCTCGAGTCTCTCGCGGACGCGTGGCTGTCCATCGACGCCGAGCGATCGGCCTTCGAGGTGGAGACCGAACACAGCGAGTCCTGCACCGTGGCCGGATTGCCGGTGACGTTGCGCCCCGATCGCATCGATCGGCTCGCGGACGGGCGGCTGCTGCTGGTGGACTACAAGACGGGGCAGTGCAACCCGAGGGACTGGTTCGGCGAACGTCCCGACGAGCCCCAGCTGCCGGTGTACGCGCTGGCCATGGACGATACGGGTGAGGGCCGGGTCGCGGGTCTCGCGTTCGGCGTCCTGCGGCCCGGCGAGCTCGGCTATCGGGGACTGGGGGAGGGCGACGCCGGCGCGGCCGGCCAGCTGGCGCCCGGGGTCGGCGACGTCGCGAAGTCGCGCACCGGCGGTACGAGCGAAGCCGCGGACTGGGAGGCGCACAAGTCTCTGTGGCGGGAGCGCCTCGCGCGGCTCGCCCGGGATTATCTGGACGGCGATGCCCGGGTGGATCCGAAGGATGCCGGCGCCACCTGTCGTTACTGCGGCCTGCAGCCGCTCTGCCGGATCCACGATCGATGAGCAGGCGTCGATGAGCGGGCGGTCGCCCCCCGACCAGGACGTGCGCGACGCCGCGCTGGACCCGGCGCGCTCCTTCGTCGTGCAGGCGCCGGCCGGGTCAGGCAAGACCGGCCTTCTCATTCAGCGTTATCTGCGCCTCCTCGCCACGGTCGATCATCCGGAGGAGATTGTCGCTATCACCTTCACCCGCAAGGCGGCGGCGGAGATGCGCGACCGGGTCCTGGACGCCCTCGTGGATGCCCAGGCAATCGACCAGGCACTCGTCCAGGCACTCGCCATGGCGGAGCATGGGGACGCCGGCGGGGCCGGCGATGCCCACCGCGGGAAGACCCTCGCGCTCGCCCGCGCCGTGCTGGAAAGGGATACCCAGGCGGGTTGGGCGCTGCTCGCGCAGCCGGGGCGCCTGCGCATTCTCACAATCGACGCCCTGTGCCGGAGCATCGCGACCCAGATGCCCTGGCTCTCACGCCTCGGCGGCGATGCCCACATCGTCGAGGACGTATCGCCCCTCTACCGGCGGGCGGCCAGGGACGTGGTCTCGCTGCTCCACGATGACACGCCCTGGAGCGGGCGCGTCGCCACCCTCGTCGCCCACCTCGACGGCGACGTGGGGCGCTTCGAGCGCATGCTGGTGGAGATGCTTTCGCGCCGTGACCAGTGGCTGCGCTATCTGCTGCCGGGCCGTATCGCGTCCGGGCAGCGCCGGGCGGAGCTCGAGGCGGAGCTTGCGCGCGCGGTCGGGGACGCACTCC
Organism: uncultured Gammaproteobacteria bacterium; assembly: GCA_965364645.1. GTDB lineage: Bacteria > Pseudomonadota > Gammaproteobacteria > HK1 > HK1 > JAABYT01. Next base: position 11,026 of record CBDTYP010000028.1, read on the forward strand.
AGGCGATGCGTGCCGCCGTCCCACCCGAGCTGACGGATGATCTGGTTGCCGCGTGCGCCTACGCCGGCGAAACGCTCCGGGCCAACGGGGTGGTGGCGCCGGCGGTTGCCTGCGCCGATCTGTCTGCCCTGCCGGGCGCGGCCCCCGAGGATCTTCCCCTGTGGAAGGGGATCGCCGCGATGCTGCTTACCCGGGAGGGGAGCTGGCGCAAGACCCTCACCAAGCGCGACGGGTTCCCCGCGGACAAGGAATCCCGGGCCATGGAAATGCGCGCCTTGGGACTCGCGCTGCTGGAGAAGCTCGCGACGGCGTTCAGTCTGCGCGAGCGCCTGCAGGGGGCGCCGCGCCTGCCCGAGCCCGTCTATACCGATGCCCAGTGGCGGGTGCTGGACGGGTTGCTCGAGGTGCTGCCGGTGGCTACCGCGTTTCTGCGCACGGTATTCGCGGCACGGGGCCAGGTGGACTACTCGGAGATCACCAACGCCGCGCGCCAGGCCCTCGGCGGCGACGAGGCGCCGACGGATCTGGCCCTCGCCCTGGACTACCGGATTCGCCACCTGTTGGTGGATGAGTTCCAGGATACCTCCCACAGCCACTTCGCCCTGCTCCAGCAGCTGACGGCTGGCTGGACACCGGGGGATGGCCGCACGCTCTTTCTCGTCGGCGATCCGATGCAGTCCATCTACCGGTTCCGCGAGGCCGACGTGGGTCTCTTCCTCGACGTTGCCGCGCACGGTCTGCCGGGGTTGGCGGTTGCGCCGCTGCGCCTGTCTGCCAACTTCCGCTCCCGACCCGATGTGGTCGCGTGGATCAACGGGGTCTTCCCTCAGGTCATGCCGGCGGGCGACGATCCGGTCGCCGGCGCGGTGCGTTTCACGCCATCGGAGGCCAGCGTGGAGGCGGCCGGTGAACAGGGCGGCGTGCACGTGCACGCGCTCTTCAGGGGCGACGAGGACGCGCGAGACTACCGCGACTCCGAGGCCCGCCGGGTCGCCGATCTCATCACCGCCTGCCGCGCCCGGGACGCCGCGTCGAGCATCGCGTTGCTGGTGCGCTCCCGGACCCACCTGGAGGCCATACTGCCGCGCCTGCGTGAAGCGGACATCCGCTACCGAGGCGTCGACATAGAGCCCCTGGCGGAGGTGCCGGCGGTGGAGGATCTCCTGTCCCTGACCCGGGCGCTCCTGCATCCCGCGGATCGCGCGGCCTGGCTCGCGGCGCTGCGCGCACCGTGGTGCGGCATGACCCTGGCGGATCTCCATGCCCTGGTGGCCGGTGCGCACGGGCGGCCGGTTCTCGCTCTACTCGAGAATCTGGATGCGCGCCCGGGAATGAGTGACGATGGCCGCCGGCGGGCGGCACGCATCCTGGCGGTGCTGGGTCCCGCGGTGGCGGAGCGCGGCCGCCGGCGATTGCGCCGCTGGGTGGAGGGCGCATGGACGGCTCTCGGCGGCCCCGCCTGTGTCGCTTTGGCCAATACCGCCAACACCGATACCTTCCTCGAGCTGCTCGACACCTTCGACGGGGATGGGATCGCGGTGGATGCCAACGAGCTGGCGCGCCGCGCGGCCGCGCTCTACGCGGCGGCGCCGGTGGAGGCAGCCGACGTCGAGATCATGACCATGCACAAGGCCAAGGGCCTCGAGTTCGATGTGGTGATCGTTCCCGGCCTGGAACGCGCGGGCGCCCACGACGACCGGCACCTGCTCGCGTGGACGAAACGCGCGGGGGATCCGGAGGACACGAACATCCTGCTGGCGCCGATCCCGTCACCCGCCGAGGAGGCCCCGCCCATCTACGATTACCTGCGCGGTCTCGAGACGGAGAAGGACGTATATGAGCAGACGCGCCTCCTGTATGTCGCGGCGACCCGCGCGCGGCGTGCGCTACACCTCTTCGGCACCGTGTCCGTCGACGAGGACGGAGCACCGCGGGCACCGGCGAAGCGCAGCCTGATGGCGCGCCTGTGGCCGGTGCTGGGCGGCGCCTTCGAGGAGGCCCGCGGAGCCGACGGCGGCGCCGCGCTCCCATCTGCCCCCGAGCCGGCGACCCCGGGGCTCCGCCGCATCCCGGCCGACTGGCGAACACCGCCGCCTCCGGCCCCACTCGCGACGGCGGCGCCTGTGCCCGACCCGGAAGCGGAGCGCGCGCCGGTGGCCGTGGAGTTCGACTGGTCCGGGGAGACGGCTCGCCACGTGGGCACCGTCATACACCGCGGCCTCATGGACATGTCCCGGGACGGGGCCGGCGCGTGGGATGCGGAACGACTCGCCCGCCGGCGACATGGCTGGCGCGCCACGCTGGCCGGTCTCGGCATCCCGGGGCCGGAGCTGCCGGCGGCGGTGGCCCGGGTAGAGGAAGCCCTCGGCCGGGTACTGGCGGACCCCCGCGGGCGCTGGCTGCTGGATCCGGAGCACGAGGCGGCCCGCAGCGAGCTCGCGCTGTGCGGCATCGACGGAGGCGCCGTCACCAGCGTGGTCATCGACCGCAGCTTCGTGGATGCGGACGGGGTGCGCTGGATCGTCGACTACAAGTCCGGGCGCCACGAGGGCGGCGGCTCCCGGGCCTTCCTGGATCGCGAGCAGGAGCGTTACCGGGAGCAGCTCGAGCGCTACGGCCGCCTCATGTCCGCCATGGACGGGCGGCCCATCCGTCTCGCGCTCTACTTCCCGGCCCTCGCGGGCTGGCGGGAGTGGGCGTTGCCGCCGGCGGGCTCGTGAGCGTGGCACGGCGGGCCGCCTGGGGGCTGGCACTGCTGCTGGTAGCGGGGACCGCGATCGCGGACTCCGAGGCGGCCTTCGAGGCGGCGGTCGCGGCGCTGGGACGGGGGGACTTCGATACGGCGGTTCCGGAGCTCCGGCGTCTCGCGGGGGAGGGTGACCGGCGGGCCGGGGATACCCTCGCCGGCCTCTATCTGGAGGGCATCGGCGTGGAGCGCGACCTGCCCCGGGCCATGGGTTGGTACTGCCGGCTGGCCCACGACCGCCGCGGCGGGCCCGAGGTGATGCGCGCGGCGTGGTACCTGGCCGAGTACTTCCGCACCGGGGGCGGCGTGCCGGGGCCCGCCTACAACCAGGGCCGGCGCGAGGACGAGGACCCCCCGCGGGCCTATTTCTGGTTCGCGCTCATGGCCGGCCAGGAAGGGTTGTTCGACACGGTGGACGCGCGCAGTGTCATCCTCGGGAAGATCGGCCTGAACGCCGTCGGCGGGGTGCTCTTCGCCGAAGAGAAGGAGGCCCTCGCGCGGGCCATGGCCGCGTGGCGGCCGGATCGGGAGGTCGCTTCGGCACCAGCCTGCCTCCTGCTGCCGGAGGGTCTGTAGGTGCCCCCGATTCCGCGTCTACGCGTGGAAAAGCGGGGCCAAAAGGTGTACGTTTACCGGCCTTTTTCGAGCGGATCCCCCGGGGTCGCGGCCATGTCACGGAAGCTGTACATCAAGACCTTCGGTTGTCAGATGAACGAGTACGACTCGGCGCGTACCGCCGATCTGCTCGCCGACTGCCATGGCCTCGAACGGACGGATGCGCCGGAGGATGCCGACGTCCTGCTCATTAATACCTGCTCGGTGCGAGAGAAGGCCCAGGAGAAGGTGTTCTCACAGCTGGGGCGCTGGCGGGAGTGGAAGGCGGCACGGCCGGATCTCATCATCGGCGTCGGCGGTTGCGTCGCCAGTCAGGAGGGCGCCGCCATCCAGGCGCGGGCTCCCTACGTGGACATAGTCTACGGGCCGCAGACCCTGCATCGCGTGGCGGACCTCATCGATGAGGTACGGGCATCCCGGACGCCCCGGGTGGATGTATCGTTTCCCGAGATCGAGAAGTTCGACCGTCTGCCGGAACCCCGGGCGGACGGGCCGTCGGCCTTCGTCTCCGTCATGGAGGGTTGCAGCAAGTACTGCTCGTTCTGCGTCGTTCCCTACACCCGCGGCGAGGAGTTCAGCCGCCCCTTCGACGACGTCATCGCGGAGGTCGCGGCGCTTGCCGACCAGGGTGTGCGAGAGATTACCTACCTCGGACAGAATGTGAACGCTTACAACGGCGCCACCCACGATGGCGGCGCCTGTGACCTTGCCTTGCTGATCTCATACACGGCTGCTATAGATCGTATCGAGAGGATTCGGTTTACGACCTCGCATCCCGGTGAGTTTTCCAAAGAGTTGACCGCCGTCTATGGGGAGGTTCCAGAGCTCGTGGGCCATTTGCATCTGCCGGTTCAGAGTGGAAGTAACCGAATTCTCAATTTGATGAAACGCAATTACACCGTAGATCAATACAAACAGAAGGTGGCTCGCTTGCGCCGCGTGCGTCCGGGCATCAGCCTCTCCTCGGATTTCATCGTCGGCTTTCCAGGCGAGACCGATGCGGACTTCGACGATACGATGGCGCTCATCGACGAGGTGCGTTTCGATCACTCCTTCAGCTTCGTCTACAGTCCACGGCCCGGAACCCCTGCGGCCGAGTTGCCGGATCCCGTGCCGGCCCGAGTCAAGAAGGAACGCCTGGCACGGCTTCAGGCGCGCATCGAGGAGTTTGCCGGCGAAATCAGCGAAACCATGGTCGGCACCGTGCAGCGTGTGCTCGTCGAACGCCCATCCAAGAAGGATGCGCTGCAGCTATCCGGGCGAACGGAAAACAATCGCGTCGTCAATTTCTCCGCGGAAAACGATCTCATCGGTGAGTTCGTCGACGTGAAGATCAGCGAAGCGCTCCCAAACAGCCTCCGCGGAGAACTCGTGAACATCGCGACGCGTTCCTCCGCGGTCGCTTGAGTTTCACGCGCGTACTCTTACGCTTAGCCCAGGTATCCGTCCCCGCACTTGAGCGTTCAACCCCAGCAAGATCTCGGCGCCGTATTCGACATACGGCTGGAACCCGCTGACAATGAAAGGCTGGCGAATGTCTGCGGTCCTTTCGATCAGCATCTGAAACAACTCGAGCGCCGGCTCGGCGTCGACATCGTCAGCCGCGGCAACGAATTCCAGGTCAGCGGCGCGCCCGACGTGGCGCGCGCGGCCGGCGAGATTCTGCGACGCATGTACGTCGAGGCGGAGGCGGAAACGCTGACGGCGGAGCGCGTGCATCTCTACCTGCACGAGGCCGGGATCGCGGACGCGTTGGACGCGGATGCCGAGGACGACGTCGTCGTGAAGGTTCGGCGTGGACACATCCGCGGGCGCGGAGCGAACCAGTCGAAGTACCTGCGCAACATCTTCCGTCACGACATTAACTTCGGCGTGGGGCCCGCCGGCACCGGCAAGACCTATCTCGCCGTCGCGTGTGCGGTTGAAGCCTACGAGCGCGAGTCCGTGCGCCGCGTGGTGCTCGTTCGACCCGCCGTCGAGGCCGGCGAGCGTCTCGGCTTCCTGCCGGGAGACATGGCCCAGAAGGTGGATCCGTACCTGAGACCCCTGTACGACGCGCTCCAGGAGATGCTCGGGTTCGAGCGCGTGGCCAAGCTCATCGAGCGAAACGTGATCGAGGTGGCGCCCCTTGCATACATGCGCGGGCGCACGCTGAACGAGTCGTTCATCATCCTCGACGAGGCCCAGAACACCTCGGTCGAGCAGATGAAGATGTTCCTCTCGCGCATAGGGTTCAGCTCCACGGCCGTCATCACCGGCGACATCACCCAGATCGACCTGCCGCGTGGCCAGCGATCCGGTCTCCGGCACGTCATCGACGTCCTGCGCGGGGTCGATGGCATCAGCTTCACCTTCTTCGATTCCAGAGACGTTGTCCGCCACCCCCTGGTCGCGCGAATCCTCGATGCGTACGAGGCTCACGAACAGCGCGCGGGTGAGGATCGGGACGGCGAGCGGGAATGACGCTCGAGGTGGACGTGCAGATTGCCAGCGAAGAAGACGACTTACCCGGCCAACCGAAGTTTCGGACGTGGGCGAATGCGGCGCTGGGTGATGAGCAACGGGATTCCGAACTCACCATCCGGGTGGTCGACGAGAAGGAAGGCGCGCTGCTCAACAGCCGCTATCGTCACAAGGATGGCGCGACCAACGTTCTCTCGTTCCCTTACGATTCGCCTCCGGGCATCGACCTCCCTCTCCTCGGCGACATCGTCATCTGCGCTCCCGTCGTCAGACGCGAGGCGAAAGAACAATCGAAGAGCGAAGATTCCCACTGGGCACACATGGTCGTGCACGGCTCGCAGCACCTGCTAGGGGTTGACCAC
>CBDTYP010000029.1:0-16988 GCA_965364645.1 uncultured Gammaproteobacteria bacterium
CTCGGTGACGAGATACTGGTGCTCCATGGGATGGCAGGGAATGGTGATGCCGACCATCTCGCCGACCTCCCGCGCCCACAGTCCCGCGGCGTTGATCACGTACTCCGCGTTTACCGTGCCCTGCTCGGTGACGACCTCCCAGCCCCCGTCGGCGGTCGGGTTGAGCTCGAGCACGGGGTTGCGCAGAACGATCTCCGCGCCCTGCATGCGCGCCGCCTTCGCATAGGCGTGGGTGGTGCCTGAGGGGTCCAGGTGACCGTCCAGGGGATCGTAGAGGGCGCCGATGATTCCCTCCACGTTGGTGATGGGGCTAATCTCGCGGATCTCGTTGGGGCCGACGATGTCGGTCTCGAGACCCATGTAGCGATGCTTGGCACGCTCGGCCTTGAGGAAGTCCATGCGATCGGGGGTGGTGGCGATGGTGAGACCGCCGACATGGTGCAGACCGCAGGATTGGCCGGTAATCGCCTCCAGCTCTTTGTACAGCTGAATCGTGTAGCCCTGGAGTGCCGCCATGTTGGTATCGGCGTTCAGCGTATGGAAGCCGCCCGCCGCGTGCCACGTGGATCCGGAGGTGAGCTCCGAGCGCTCGATGAGCATGACGTCCTTCCAGCCCAGCTTGGTGAGATGGTAGAGCACGCTGCAGCCGACGACGCCACCGCCGATGACGGCTACCTGCACATGGGATTTCACTGTCCGGCCCCCCTATGGCCCAGATCACCAATCCTGCGGGACCGGCAAATTGCGGGTCAAGCCCCAGGGTCGAGTAGCTTCTCGATGATCTCTGCGAGCTCCGGGGGCGGGTCGCAATCCTTGTAGGCCGCCAGCCTGCCGTAGATGTCGGCCGCCCCCTCGTGGAACCCGCCGGGAAGGCCCGAGGCCGCGAAGGTCTCGGCGATCTCCCGCATCTCGCCCGCGAAGCGCCAGGCCTTGAAGGCGTTGTTGCGGGCGCCGGCAGCGCTTTTTGCCTCGAGTCCGTGCTGGGAGATATTCCATTCTTCCAGGAGCGCGCTCTCCACGCCCTCCGCGACGGCCAGGGCGCGGATGGCGGTGAGCAGCGCCGCAGAACCCTTGGTCCATGCCGCGTAACACATCTTCAGCGCCGACGCGGAGCCGGGCCGATCCCCGACGACCAGGGTTTCCAGTAGGCCACCTCTGAACGTCGATGCCACGGTCGCTGCCTCGGCGCCGGAGAGGTAGAGGCGGGTGGTGCCTTCCCGGTAAGCGGGGGGACCGATGATGCCGCCGTCGACGAAGCGCGCGCCGGCGGCCTCGACGTCTCCCGCGATCGCGCGGGCGGTCTCCGTGGATACCGCGTTGGCGTCGACGTAGATACCGGTGAAGCCGGTGTCCATGACGGATGCGGCGAGGGCTCGGGCGGACTCCGGTGGACAAACCGATACGATGACCTCGCTACCGGCGATTAACGCCTCCACGGTACCTGCGTCCTCGAGCCCCGCCTCTTCGGCACGCCGGCGACTCGCGTCGCTGCGGCCTGCCGAGGCCCAAACCACCGCGTTTCCAGCGGCGCGGGCCGCGGCCCCCACGCTGGCACCCATCTCGCCGGGATGCAGAATGCCGATCTTCATGTCGTGCCCTCTTCTCAGGTCATGCCGTCGGTGCCGGCGCCGCAGACCACGGCGCAGATGCTCTCGCCCGCCTTTGGAACGTAGGCGCCGGTGCGCAGCGCGGCCACCGCCGCGCCGGCGCTCAGCTCGACGCCGAGGCCCATCTCGAACCACAGCCAGCGGGCGGCGTCGCGCATGTCGTCGTCCTCCACCAACAGGATGTCGTCGACGCGCCGGCGGATGATGTCCAGGTTCATCGCCGCGCTTTGACGCGGTGCGAGCGTGTTGGCCTGCGTCGTGATGGCGTCGAGGGTCACCAGCTCGCCGGCCTCCACGCTGCGCTTGAGAGTCGGCGCGCCGACGGGCTCGACACCGACGACCTTGATATCGGGCTTGGAGGCCTTCATCGTCGTCGCGATGCCGCTGATGAGGCCGCCTCCGCCGATCGCTACCAGGATCGTGTTCACGTCGGGGAGCTGCTTCAGTATCTCGAGCCCCACGGTCCCCTGGCCGGCCATGACCGCCGGGTCGGCGAAGGGATGCACATAGGTCATGCCGTCGCGCTCGGCCGCCTTTCGGGCCGCCGCGTTGGCGTCGTCCCAGACATCGCCCTCGAAGATCACCCGGGCGCCCCAGCGCTCCAGCTTCTCGGCCTTGGATCCGGGTGTGGACGCGGGCAGGTAGACCTGCACCGGCGCGCCGGCCCGGCGGCCCGCGTAGGCGACTCCCAGTCCATGATTGCCGCCGGATGCGGTGACGAGACCGCGCCGGCGCGCTTCCTCGTCGAGGGTCAGGACCTTGTTACTCGCGCCTCGCGCCTTGAACGAGCCGCTTACCTGAAGGCACTCGAGCTTGAGAGAAAGCGCGGCTTCTTCCACTGCCGGCGAGTGAAAGAAGCGTGTGCGCAGGCACGGCGTCCTGCGCACCGCATCCTTGATGCGCTCGTGGGCCTGCAGAATGTGCTCCAGCTCCAGCATGGGTCGATCATCGCGTAGGTGTGGTGTTACGGTCTGCTCATCCATTGCGTTGCAGGGGAACCCCCATGATTGTCGTCACCAATCGCATCCCGGTCGCGGCCGGTCACGAGATAGACTTCGAGGACCGCTTCCGGAATCGCGCCCATCTCATCGATCAGTCACCGGGCTTCGTGCGCAACGAAGTCCACCGCCCGAGACCCATGCGCTTCGACCGCGAAAGCGGTACGTGGAGCGACGACCCGGAAGCCCAGGGCTATTACGAGGTCAAGACCTGGTGGCGCACCTTCGAAGATTTCGCCGCCTGGACCATGAGTCCCGCCTTCGCCGAGGCCCACAAGGACCGGCCGCCGAAGGAGATGTTCGCCGGCGCCAACGAACTCACCGTGCACGAGGTGTTCCTGAGCACGGATCTGGATGTCGACCAGGATAGCAACAAAAGCGACGGGTAGGACCCGCGGGGAACGCCGCCGGGAAAAAAACAGCCCGCGACGGTGCGCGGGCGTTTTCGACACTTGGTTAGAAGCTGGACGGGGCCCTCGAGCGCTCCCGTCCCCGGACCCGCACAGGGTCCTGCTATGCCGCTAGGATCCCAGCTTGGATTCCGCGCGGATACGCTTCTCGGTGTTCGCCCTGCAGCAGGCATGGGCTGCCTCGGCGGCATTCAGTGCCTCCGTAGCCAGGCGATAGACCGAATTGGATCGGGAGTCCGCATCGTTGGCGGCCCGCTCCGCTCTCTCAGCGGCGCCCTTGGATTCCTTCACTTCGATACGTAGCTTGCCAATTTCTTCATCCGACGCACAGCCGGACCCCACCACAATGAACCCTACGGCCAGGGTCGCGACCAGCAACCGAGCGATGCGTCTGGACATTTTTGTTCCTCCCTAATCGCGCTTTCGCCGCCACTTGGCAGCGGATCGTGAAATGCGGCACGGCATCGAGCCGTGTCGCCGAGTCATCCTTACCGGCCGCCGGGTGCGCCGTCTGCGCCCGGGCGAGCCGCCCAAATTCGGATACTACCGCTGTTTGCCAGGCTATGCGAGAACTTGCTGCCTCACGGCGCGCCTGGATCCCGGCGGGCGCCTCGCCGGCCGGGCGCCTGGATCCACTGCCCGGCCCGGCGCAGTCTCCGCGCTCTCACCGATCCCCGGATCGCTTACCGCGCCGGGACCGGGGAGAGAACAGCGGCGTCACCCCCTGCCGGGCGCGGCGGCCGCCACGGCGCCTGGCCTGGACCTTCTGCGGGCCGCGCACGATCAGGGTGACGTTCTCCTTCAGGGCGAGGCCAGTGGCGACCAGGGAGTCGTCACCGGGCAGCTCCGCCAGGTCTGCGATAGCGTGGCGGGTCACGCAGAAGCCGCCGGGGGCCAGGGCGCTCAGGGCCGGGCCGGTGACGACGGCGGGTGGGCTCGGGCATAGGTCGGCAACGAGATCGAAGCGGTGCGCGCTCACGTCCCCGAGGAAACCCGCCGGATCCTGGACGTGTACCGTGACCCGCAGGTCGTCACCGAGTATCGGGCGCAGCACGCCCGCCTCGTCCTCGCCGCCGGCCACGACGACGAGACGGCTGGAGAGGTCCATGCCGTCCAGTATCCAGGCCCCGATCCCGCCGGCGCCGTCGCCGAGGCACAGGAAGACGCCCCCAGGGCGGGAGGCCGCGAGGACCCGGCAAAGCTCACCGAGCGGTTGATCCACGTCAACCGCGCCGGCGGCCGCCGTCTCGCGAAGGCGCGACCAAGTCTGAGGCGGTTGCGAAGGGAAAGCTCCGGACATCGGATCGACTCGTGGGACTGCGCGCGGGGAACACTAGCACGGCACCCGGCCTGTCTGCATCGCCCCGTATCGCCCCCACATCGCTGTTAACATGCGGGAATCAGCGCGCCGCGCCGTCGCCGGGAGGAGTCCTTCACATGCTCGACGAGAGCCCTACGAACTCGGGAATCGTTTCCCGCTACCGCGAACAGACCGCCGCCTCGGAGGCGCTGGCCGCCCGCGCCCGCGAGGCGCTGCCGAGCGGCATCGTCCACGATTCCCGTCACCTGAATCCCCATCCCATCTACGTGAACCGCGCCGCCGGCTCCCGCAAGTGGGACGTGGACGGGAACGAGTACGTTGACTATTACGGCGGACACGGCGCCCTGTTGCTGGGGCATAACGACCCGCGGGTCATGGAGGCGGTTCACCGGCAGCTGGATCTCGGCACCCACTACGCCGCCTGCCACGAGCTCGAGCTGCGCTGGGCGGAGCTCGTGAAGGAGCTCGTGCCCTGCGCCGAGCGAGTGCGCTTCACGTCCTCGGGCACCGAGGCGAACCTGATGGCGTTGAGACTGGCGCGGGCGTACACGGGTAGATCCATGCTGGTGCGTTTCAACGGGCACTTCCACGGCTGGCAGGACCACGTCGCATTCGGATACGACGGCCACTTCGATGGTTCGCCGACGCCGGGCGTCCTGCCGGGCATCGCCGAGAACGTGCTCATCGCCCCGCCGGACGATCTCGACGCCACCCTGGCGCTGCTCGGATCCCGCGACGACATCGCCGCCGTCATCCTGGAGCCCACCGGCGCGAGCTTCGGGTGGTCGCCCATGTCCCGGGACTTCGTGGCGGCGCTGCGCAAGGCCACCGCGGAGCAGGGCATCGTGCTGATCTTCGACGAGGTGGTCACCGGGTTCCGCGTTTCTCCCGGAGGCGCGCAGCAGCACTTTCGAATCACCCCGGACCTCACGAGCCTCGCGAAGATCCTCGCGGGCGGGCTCCCGGGGGGCGCCGTCGCCGGCCGCAAAGACATCCTCGATTTGCTGGACTTCGAGCAGGCCGAGCAGAGCGGTCGCGAGAAGATCCAACACCAGGGCACCTTCAACGCCAACCCCGTCAGCGCCGCGGCGGGCATCGCGTGCCTGGAGACTATTGCGGAAGGTAACGCCTGCGAGACGGCCACTGCCCGGGCCCAGCAGCTCCAGTCCATGCTGAACCCGGTGTTCGCCGACGAGGGCGTCCCCTGGGCGGCTTTCGGCGAGCATTCCGCGGTGTACTTCTTCACCAATCCCGATGGTTTCGATATCGATCCACGGCGATTCGATCCCTGCGCCCTGGATGCCGAAACCCTGCGCACCGGCGGTAAGCATCCGGCTACCGGGAAGTTCAGGCTCGCGCTGATGTTGAACGGTGTCGACATTTCCGGGAGGCCGGGCGGCAGCACGTCGTGCAGACACTCGGTGGAAGACCTCGAGCGCACGACCGAGGCGGTCCGCCGCTCGCTCAGGATGCTCAAGGACGAGGGCGAATTGCGTTACTCCTGATAGTTTGCGGAGTATTCCTGTTTAATCGTTAGACAACGAGGCGACCCATGTTCCAGGTGTCGATCCCTTCACGAATGATCCTTCTCTCCAGCATCCTCTTGCTGGTGATCATCGCATCCAACGTCTACCTCCGAGGAAAGATCGGCCAGGGCGCCGACATGCTCGTAACCGACGAACGGCTCATCAGTCAGCTCGATACCGCCATCGACGCGAACAAGGCTTTCGGCGATCTCAAGTACTGGCTCCTCGAGCTCGGCGTCGATCCCCGCGAGCGCACCGAGGAGAATGTCATCGCTGCGCGTAGCGTGCTCGAGGACAAGCTCGACAACCTCGAGGTCTTCGACAGGGAAGGCGTTGCGGTACTGCGCCTCGAGGTCGGCTCGCTCATGGATACGACGTTGATCGCCATCGAGTCTTATGCCGACGAGCAGAAGGATATCGGCGACGCGTTCCTGGCTAAGGGGCTCGAACACATCCGGGTAGTGGATCGGCGCCTGTCGGATCTCGTGAACAACTTCGACAACGAGGTCGCCGCGAGCAGGCGGGAGGCGCTCGACGATGCCCACCGCGCGAGCGGCGCGTCCCTGATGGCGACCTGGATCGCGGTCCTTCTGGGCATCGGCCTCACAGTGCTGGTCGTGCGATCCATTACCGGGCCGCTGAATCGGCTTATGAGCACCATGACGGCGATCATCGGCGGCGACCTGGATGCCGAGATTCCCCCCGCCGGACGGGACGAGATCGGCGCCATGACCCGCACCCTCGCGCTCTTCCGTGACAGCCTGAAGGAGCGCCAGCAACTGATGGCCGATCGGGAATACGCGGAGACCACCAGGCGCCAGGCGGAGGTGCAGCTGAGCGACGCTATCGAGAGCATCTCCGAAGGCTTCGCCCTCTACGACTCGAGCGATCGCCTGGTGCTCAGCAACAAGCGCTTCACGAACTTCCTGTACCGGCTGAGCGGTAGCGGAGCTCCCATCGGCAAGACCTTCGGTGACATGGTGAGGCGGGCAGCGGAGGGCGGCCTCGTCCCGACGGCCGAGGGGCGGGTCGAGGAATGGATCCAGGAGCGTCTCGAGGCCCATCGCAATCCATCGGGGCCCCACGTGTACCAGCTCAGGGACGGTCGCTGGTTCCAGGTGAACGAACGCAAGACCCGGGACGGCGGCCGGGTCGCCGTCTACATGGACATCACCGAGCTCAAACAGCACGAGCAGGAGCTCGATACGGCAAACCAGGAGAAGGATACGGCGCTGCGCGAGCTGAATGCCGTGCTCGACAACATTCAGTACGGCATCCTCTTCATGGACGAGAATCTCGTCATCCGCATGACCAACCGCGCCTACCGGGATATCTGGGGGATCGAGGAGGCGTTCTATACCCCGGGCCGCACCCTCATCGACGACATTGCGCGAACCCACGAGCTCGGCCTCTACATGTCCGAGGTGGACGACTTCGACGAGCTCGTGCAGAGCCGCCTCGCGTCGCTCGATGTGGGCAGCTCCGAGCCCGCGGAGATGCAGCTCTCCAACGGGAAGGTCCTCCAGTACCAGTACATCGTGCTTCCCGACGGCGGGCACATGGCCACGTACTTCGACATCACGGAGCTCAAGCAGACCGAGGCCGCGTTGCGACTGAGCGAGGAGAGATACGCGCTCGCCGTGAAGGGTTCCAACGACGGGCTCTGGGACTGGGACACCGACAACGACCGCGTCTACATCTCGCCGCGATTCAGGGATATCGCCGGCATGACCCACGGCGAGACGGTGCTCGACAGCTCGCGAATGCTGGAGTACGTGCACCCGGACGATCACGCGCGGCATCTCGGGGCGATGCAGGCGCATCTGCGCGGCGACGCGGAGTTCTACATCGCCGAGTACCGCATGCGCGGCGACGACGGCGTCGACCGCTGGGTGCTGAATCGCGGCATCGGGCAGCGAGACGAGAGCGGTCACGTGTATCGGGTGGCCGGATCGCTTACCGACATCAACGTACGCAAGGAGGCGGAGATGGCGTTGCGCGTGGCGAAGGAGCAGGCGGAGGCCGCGACCAGAACCAAGAGTCAGTTTCTCGCGAACGTGAGTCACGAGCTGCGCACACCCTTGAACGCGATCATCGGCCTGGCGGAGATGCTGCGTGAGGAGGCGGAAGAGACCGATAACGAGGAACTCACCGAGCCGCTGCAGCGCGTCGTCTCCGCCGGTCGGCACCTGCTGCATCTCATCAACGACCTTCTGGACCTCACCAAGATCGAAGCCGGGCGCCTCGATTTGCACATCGAGGATTTTCATATTCCGCCGATGGTTCACGACGTTTCCACGACGGCGACCGCGCTGGCGGTCGCAAACGAGAATCAGCTGATCGTCAACTGCGCGGACGATCTCGGCACGATGCACTCGGACATCACGCGGGTGCGTCAGATCCTGCTCAACCTGCTGAGCAACGCGTTCAAGTTCACCGAGAAAGGTTCGGTGACGCTGAGCGTGGAGCGTGATATGAGCGCATCGGCGGACTGGCTCTCGGTGGAGGTCACCGATACCGGCATCGGTATGACTGAAGAGCAGATCGGTCGCCTGTTCCAGGAGTTCTCGCCGGCGGACAACTCCATGACCCGGAAGTACGGAGGCACGGGGCTCGGCCTTGCCATCAGCCGCCGCCTCTGCCAGCTCCTGGGCGGTGAGATCACCGTGGAGAGTGAGTTCAAGAAGGGCACGACGTTCCGGGTCCGATTACCGGTGGCCGGTCCGTCGAGCACCGGCGCGCGGTAATGGTGGCATGGCGACGATCCTTTATATAGAAGACAACGAGGACAACCTGTATATGTTGACGCGGCGCCTGCGCAGGCGCGGCTATGACGTGTTGACGGCCAGAGACGGTGAGTCCGGCGTGGCGATGGCGCAAGCGTCGCTGCCGGATCTGATCCTGATGGATCTGGTGCTGCCTTCGATGGATGGCTGGGAGGCGACCCGCGTGCTCAAGTCATCGCCGGCGACCATGGCAATCCCGGTGATCGCGGTTTCCTCTCACGCGATGAGCGGCGACCGCGAGCAGGCTCTGGCGGCCGGATGCGACGACTACCACACGAAGCCGATCGAGTTCGAGCGCCTGGTGGTCTCGATCGATACCTACCTCGCCCGGATCGGCGAAGAGTAACGATACCCCGGCTCAGTGCAGATCGAAATCCGCGATCACCGGCAGATGATCGCTCGCGACCCTGGACAGGCGTAGACGGCACGTGCGCGCCGTCAGGGCACGAATCGGACCGCGATAGTAAATTCGGTCGAGTCCGCCACTCGGTGAGAATGAAGGGTAGGTACGCAGAGCGCCATTGTATCTGTGACTCCTCTGGGTAGCGCACCCGAAGCGGAGGATCTCGGTGAATATCGGATGCAGCAACGATCGCCAGTCGTTGAAGTCTCCGCCGACGAAGGCCGCCTGGTGAGGGTCGAGATCGGAGAACTCCTTCGAGCGCACCAGCATCCCGATCTGGCGGACTCTTTCCTGGGCCGACAGCCCAAGGTGGAGATTGAAAGCATCGATCCGATGAGGGTGGCCGCGCACCTTCTCGACTTCTATCGTCGTGTGCTGGCAACCGCGACGTTTTCGCGATTCGATCGTGAGGTCGATGTTACGCTCTCTCAGAATGGGGTAACGGCTCAGGGTGGCATTCCCATAGCGTCCCTTGCGGAGCGAGACGTTGTGTCCCACCACGAAGTAGGGATAGCCGAGCGCCTGGGCGAGATCCCGGCCGAGGTCCCGCTCCCGCGAGCGGGGCACGCCGTCATCGACCTCCTGCAGCAGCAGCACGTCGGGCGCGTGATGCTCGGCGATGCGCACGATGCGATCCGGGCGGAACCGTCGGTCGACGCCGATGGCGCGGTGGATATTATATGTCATGATGCGAAAGCGCATCTCTTCGACTCCCCGGGGAACTACGCTTCGACTTCCGAGTCAGCTCTTGCATATCATGGACCACCCATGACCGGACAACGATACCGCAATGCAGCGAGGTCGTCTCTTGCCTGAGCGCACAGTCAGTAAATTCTCTCCTGTTCGCCTGCTCCGTATCGCGCTTATCGCCGCGGTGCTCCTCGCCGGCTGCGCCGGGGGCGGGAGCCAGGGCGGTGACGAGGCGATCGAGCTGTCGGAGAGCGAGCTGGTCATGTTCGAGCTCGCCCAGAGCATCGGGTTCGTGGATGACCCGGAGCTGCTCGCCTACATCGAAACAATCGGCGAGCGCATCGTCGCCCAGGGGAATCGCAGCGAGATCGACTATAGCTTCTACATTCTCGACATGCCGATCCCCAACGCGCTGGCTTTGCCCGAGGGGCAAATACTCGTCTCCCGCGGCGTCCTCGTCCTGGTCAATACCGAAGACGAGCTCGCGGGCATACTCGCCCACGAGATTGCCCACGTGGAGGAGCACCACGCGGTCGAGCGCCAGGGGCTCGCCGTCGTCACCTCGCCCATACGACTTAGCGCCGACATCGCCGGCTGGGCCACGGGTCTCATCATCCCCGGCCTGGGCGATGCCATCGTCGAGCTCGGCGAGTCGACGGAGGGCCTGGTGCTGGCGCCCTACAGCCGGGATCAGGAGCGCGAGGCCGATCGCGTCGGCCAGACTCTCGCGGCGGCGGCCGGGTACGACCCCGACGGCCTGGTGAGCCTGCTGGATACCATGGCCAAGGCGGAAGCCCTGGCCCCGGAGAACGTCCACGAGAAGAGCTTCTTCGACTCCCATCCCACGACCGAGGAACGGGTGGCGCTCACCAGGGAACACGGCACCACGCTGACATCGGGCCCGCGGCCGGCCGCGGCGAGGGAGCGCCCGCAGCTGCTGGCGATGCTCCAGGGGATTGTCATCGGCGAGGATCCCGGCAAGGGCTTCTTCGACGAGAACTGGTTCGTGCATCCCGTGCTGGAGTTCGCGATGGCGTTTCCGCCCGAGTGGGAAGGCATCAACACCGGCGGCTTCGTTGGCGCCCAGGCTCCCGAGGAGGAGACCTTCGTCATGCTCGCGCTCGTCGGCAGGGGCAGCGATCCCATGGACGGCGCGAAGGCCGCGTCGAAGACCCTCGAGATCGACGTCGTCTCGAGCGCGCGGGCCGGGACCCTGAACGGGTTGGACGCCGCCAAGAGCCAGGCCCAGATCGCCGGACCTGACGGTGAGATCCAGAAGATGGAGCTCACCTGGATCGCCCACGGCGGTCTCATCTACCAGGTCATGGGAGTGGCGGAGATCGAGCGCTTCGACGCGGTCAATGAGCTCATGCGCAAGTCCGCCCACAGCTTCCGCCCCCTCACCGAGGAGGAGCTCGCGGGGATTCTCGTCGCGCAGCTGGACGTGGTCGAGGGCCGCGACGGGGAGTCCATTCAGGCGCTGGCCGAGCGGGTCGGTTCTCCCTGGAGCGTGGAAGCCATCGCCGTCGTCAACCGCAGGCCGGCCGATGCGCCCCTGGATGCCGGCGAGCTCGTGAAGCTCGGGGTCCAGAAGAGCTATGCGGTGCGCAGGCCCGAGCCCGCCGCCGACGAACCCGAGCCCGCGGCGGTCATTGATCGACGTCGGTGACTCTGCGCCTGCCGCGTTTCAGCACACCGCGGCGCTGCTTCCCCTCGAGGCGTCGTCGCTTGGACCCCGCCGTCGGCCGCGTGGCCTTGCGGGGCGTCGGGGCGATGGCGGCTTCGCGTACGAGCGCCACGAGCCGGTCCAGTGCGTCGCGCCGATTCCTCTCCCTCGTGCGATAGCGGCGTGCATCGATGATCAGCACGCCTTCGCCGGTCAGTCGTCGCCCGGCGAGCCGCTTCAACCGCTCCCGAACCGCTTCGGGCAGGTTTGGCGACCGCTCGACGTCGAAGCGCAGCTGCACCGCCGTGGCGACCTTGTTGACGTTCTGTCCGCCGGGGCCGGACGATCGGATGAACTGCTCTTCCAGCTCGTCTTCGTCGAGGGCGATACTGTTCGTGACGCGAATCATGGATCTCGGGGGTCCGGCGCCCCATCCTCGGGCCTCGGCGGCAGACTAGCAGTGGCAGTCTAAGCATAGGAGGCTTTTCTCCGGGCGTCGCCGCGGCGCGGCCGATAGACGGTACAATCGGGCGCGATGGGTACTCGAGCCGCACACCGTTGACGCAGGTGGCCTGACGCGAATGGCGAGATTCTTGAAATACACGCTGCGAATTGTCGTCGTCGTGGCGATCGTCGCCGTGGTCGTCGTGGCCGTGAAGCACTTCACGAAACCTCCGCCGGTGTCCGTCGTGGTGTCTCCCCTGGCACGAGGTGAAGTCCAGGCCACGGTCTCCAACACGCGAGCCGGTACCATCATGGCGTGCCGGCGCGCCCGTCTCGCCCCCGCCACCGGTGGACAGGTGGCGCAGCTCTCCGTGGGCGAGGGCGATCAGGTCGAGGGCGGCCAGATCCTGATGGTCATCTGGAACAAGGATCTGGAGGCCCGGGTGCAGCTTGCGGCGAGCGAGGAGCTGGCGGCCAGCGCACGGGTCCAAGAGGCCTGCCTGAACGCCGAAGTGGCGCAACGCGAAGCCGAGCGCCAGCAGCGCCTCGCCTCCCGGAAGCTCGTGTCCGAGGAGATCGTAGATCGGGCCACGACGGAGGCGAAGGCCCGGGAAGCGGGCTGTCAGGCGGCGCGGGCCGCCCGCCAGGTCGCGCACGCGAGCACCGACGCGGCGCGCGCGAATCTCGCGCGTACGGTCTTGACCGCGCCCTTCGACGGCGTCGTCGCGGAGGTGAATGCCGAGCTCGGTGAGTACGTCACACCGTCTCCGCCGGGGATCCCTACGCCGCCCGCCGTCGATCTCATCGACAGCCGCTGCATCTATGTGACGGCACCCATCGACGAGGTCGACGCGCCCGGTATCCGCACCGGCATGCCGGCCTGCGTATCGTTGGACGCCTTTCCCGAGCGACGCTGCAACGCGCGGGTCCGGCGCATCGCACCTTATGTGCTCGACGTCGAGAAACAGGCCCGCACCGTCGAGGTAGAGGTCGAGTTCGACGGCGAAGCTGACACCGTGGGCCTCTTGCCCGGCTACACCGCCGACGTCGAGGTCATCGTCGAGCAGCGCGACAATGTGTTGCGGGTGCCGACTGAAACCGTGCTCGAGGGTTCGCGGGTGCTCGTCTACCGGGAGAGCGACGGCACCCTGGAGTCACGGCGCTTCGACGGCGGCATATCCAACTGGCGTTACACGGAGGTGCTCTCCGGTCTCGAGGAGGGTGAGCGGGTCGTGGTCTCGGTGGATCGGGAGGGCGTGGAGTCTGGCGCCGAGGTGACGCTCGAAAGCGCAGATCCAGCGTCGGGCGGGTGATTCGCTTTCGCCACGCGCAGCGATTGTTCGCCGTCGGCGACCAGGTCGTGCGGGCGCTGGACGATATCGACCTCGACATCGGCGCCGGCGAATACGCCGCCATCATCGGTCCCTCGGGCTCCGGTAAGTCCACGCTACTCAACGCCATCGGCCTCCTGGATCGGCTGAGCGGCGGCAGCTATTTTCTGGAGGGAACCGATGTTACGCACCTGAGCGACGACGAGTTGGCGCGTACGCGCCGGGAGAAGATCGGCTTCGTCTTCCAGTTCTTTCACCTGGTCCCGCGCCTGACCGCCACCCAGAATGTCGAGCTGCCGCTCATATTGAGTGACGTCGAACCAAGTGTGCGCCGCGAACGCGTCGGGGAATCCCTCGAGGCACTCGGGCTCGCTGATCGTGCCCATCATCGCCCGAATCAGCTCTCCGGCGGGCAGCGCCAGCGCGTGGCCATCGCGCGAGCCATGGTTACACGACCGCAGGTGATTCTCGCCGACGAGCCCACCGGCAACCTCGACAGGGCATCCGGCCTCGACGTGGTGGAGATACTCGAGGGTCTCAACCGGAACGGCATAACCCTTCTGGTCGTCACCCACGATACCGAGCTCTCGGCTCGGGCGGCGCGGCGCATCCGTATGGTGGACGGCAAGATCGCTTCGGATACCAGATCGGAAGAGCAACCGTGACGGCCGGGGATGTCCTCGCCTACGCGGCCGGAAGTGTCCTCGGCTACAGGGCGCGCACGCTGCTGACCCTCCTCGCCATGGGTATCGGTGTCGCCAGCGTGGTCATGCTGACCGCCCTCGGAGAAGGCGCGCGGCGCTTCGTAACCGGTGAGTTTCAATCTCTCGGCACCCATCTCCTCATCGTACTGCCCGGCCGCTCCGAGACGACGGGGGGATCGCCGCCGCTTCTCGGCGAGACGCCTCGGGATCTCACCCTCGACGACGCGCTGGCGATGGGACGAAGCCGGGCCGTTCGCCGCGTCGCCCCCATCGCGGTCGGCTCCGCGGGCGTCTCCTACCGAGAGCGCGAGCGCGAGGTCATGATCATTGGCAGCAACGCGGCCTTCCTCGACGTGCGTCACCTGAAGATGGCTGTCGGCCGATTCCTGCCCGCCGGCGATCCGCGACGGGCCACGCCGGTGTGCGTGCTCGGGGCGAAGGTGAAGCGTGAGCTGTTCGGTTCCGAGCCGGCCGTCGGCCGTTGGGTGCGGATCGGCGACCGCCGTTTTCGCGTCGTTGGCACCTTGGCATCCGAGGGCCGATCGATCGGTGTCGACACTCAGGATGTAGTCATTGTTCCCGTAGCGGCTGCTCAGGCGCTGTTCGACAGCTACTCGCTGTTCCGCGTAATGGTGGAGGCACGCAGTGAAGAGGCGATCCCCAGGGCGCGGAAAGACATCCTGCGCATCGTTCGCGAACGCCACGAGGGGGAGGATGACATCACGGTCATCAGTCAGGATGCCGTGGTCGCCACATTCGACAAGATTTTCACCGCCCTCACGCTCACGGTCGCAGGGATCGCGTCCATCAGCCTGGTGGTCGCGGGGATTCTGATCATGAATGTGATGCTGGTTGCCGTATCGCAACGCACTTCCGAGGTCGGGCTGCTCAAGGCGCTGGGTGCAACGTCCGGCGCCGTACTGCGGGTTTTTCTCGCCGAGGCGACGATCCTCTCGCTTGTCGGGGCGGCGACGGGCGTGGCGGTTGGTTACGCGGCGATCACCTTCATCGACCACGCCTATCCGTTGTTGTCGCTGGCCCCACCGGCGTGGGCCGTTGCCGCGGCGGTGCTCGTGGCGTTGGTGACGGGCCTGCTCTTTGGAGTGCTGCCGGCGCGGCGCGCCGCGCGTCTCGACCCGGTCGCGGCGCTCACCGGGAGATAAGCGCATGCGCGCGATGGACCTCGCCCGACTGTCCGCCGGATCGGTGGCTGCCCACCGCAGCCGGTCCCTGCTCACGTCGCTGGGGATTGCCGTCGGCATCGCGGCGGTGGTGCTCCTCACATCCATCGGTGAAGGCGTGCATCGCTTCGTCCTGCAGGAGTTCACCCAGTTCGGAACCAACATCATCGCCGTGACGCCGGGAAAGACCGAAACGTTGGGAATCTCCGGCGCGCAGATCAGCAACGTGCGGCCCTTGTCCCTGGACGACTCGGCGGCCCTAGAGAGGCTGGAACAGGTCACCGCCGTCGTCCCGGTGGTACAGGGTAATGCCGAGGTGGAGTTCGAGGGCCGCACCCGCCGCACGATGATCTTGGGCGTGGGATCCGACCTGCCTCTGGTGTGGAGCATGGGTGTCTCGGCAGGCCGCTTCCTGCCCCCGGACAACCAGCGGGCCCCACGGGCGCTGGTGGTCCTCGGATCGAAGGTGCGCGAGGAGCTCTTCGGCGATCGCAATCCCCTGGGAAAACGGCTGAGGGCCGGTGGCAACCGGTACCGGGTTATCGGCGTGATGGAGTCGAAGGGGCAGTTCCTGGGTTTCGATCTGGACGACGCCGTCTACGTCCCCGCGGCGAAGGCGCTGGAGCTCTTTAATCGAGAGAGTCTCATGGAGATCGATCTGGTCTACCGCGCGGGCGCCTCCGCGGATGCCGTGAGCGCCGCCATCGAGCGCATCATGCGCGCGCGCCACGGCAGCGATGACTTCACAGTCACTACCCAGCAGCAGATGCTGGACGTGCTGGGATCCGTTCTCGACGTGCTCACCTTCGCGGTGGCGGCGCTGGGCGGCATCTCGTTGTTCGTCGGCGGCGTCGGCATATTGACGATAATGACGATCGCCGTGCGCGAGCGCAGGGCAGAGATCGGTCTCTTCCGCGCCATCGGTGCGCGCCGCGGGCAGGTGCTGCGGCTCTTCCTGTTCGAGTCTCTCTTGCTCTCCGCCGTCGGCGGAGTCGCTGGACTCGCGATAGGGCTCGGGCTCGCAGTGGCCATCAAGGTATTCGCGCCGTCGCTGCCCGTGCATCCGTCTCTCGAGTACGCACTCCTTGCGGAGCTCTTGGCGGTCGTAATAGGTCTCGTCGCGGGTGTGCTTCCAGCGCGTAATGCGGCACGATTGCAGCCGCTGGAAGCTTTACGCGCCGAATAGAGATGAACAGCTCATGGGGATGATAAGAATCCTCGCGGATTCCCTCAGGTTCTTCACGGGGAACCTCGGCCGGATCGTCGCGTTGTGCCTGCCGTTCATCCTGGCCTCCATGCTTTTCGGGTACCTGTTGAACGCGATTTGGCCGTCCGGCGTCGCGAGGGGCGGTGCTGTCGTCGGCTCCTACCTCCCGCTGGTTGCCGATCTGTTCTTCTATCCCATCTACACCGGCGCTCTGATCGTCTTCCTGGCGAGACGAACGGCGGGGGAGTCGCCGGGGAACGGTGAGATACTGAGGGAAGCACTTTCCGTCTGGTGGCCGTTTTTCCTGCTCAATCTCATGGTCAGCGTCGTCGTCGTGATTGGGCTCTTCCTGTTCATCATTCCCGGCCTGTGGCTTATGGTTCGATTGATCTTCTCCAAGTTCGTGCTCGTACTGAATCGCGTGTCGCCGGTCGACGCCATGGGCCAGAGCCTGACGCTGACCAAGTCCCGATTCTGGCTGATCTTCGGATGCTTGTACGTGGTGATCATATCGATATTTCTTTTGAACATGCTGGTCGGCGGCGTCGTCGGGCAACTGGGGAGCGGACTCGTCGTTGTCGTCGTGGTTGGCTCCGTATTCGGGATCCTGTCGCTGTACCTCACAGTCGTCATGTTCCGGATATTCATGCTGGCGGCCGAAGCGAGTACCGGCGTCGAAGCAACGCCGTGAACGTCAGTCGGACCGATCGGTGC
>CBDTYP010000030.1:0-16539 GCA_965364645.1 uncultured Gammaproteobacteria bacterium
AGTATGTGCTCGGCGAGGAGCCGGATGTCCTCGGGTCGCTCGCGCAACGCGGGGACATGCAGGTTGATGACATTCAAGCGGTAGTAGAGATCCTGCCGGAACTGGCCGAGCTTCACCAATGCATCCAGATCCTTGTGACTGGCGCTCAGGATCCGCACGTCCACCGCCACCTCGCTCTCCACACCCACCGGCCTCACGCGCTTCTCCTGGATGGCGCGCAGCATCTTCACCTGCATGGCGCAGTTCACCGGCACGAAGGGACCGTCCGCACGCGGGCCCTGCTCGTGAATCATGCGCGCCACCAGCTCCTTGCCGGTGCCCGACTCGCCGCTGATGTAGACGGGGGCCTGGCTGCGGGCGAGCTTTGCGATGGTGTTGCGGAGCTCCTGCATGGACGGGGCATTGCCGACGAGGGTGCGATTGGAGACGGCCGCCCGGTCGCCCAGCTTCAGCGCCGTGCTGACGAGATTTCGAAGGACCTGCAGATCGACGGGCTTGGATACGAAATCGAAGGCGCCCGCCTTGAGCGCCTCGATGGCGGAGGTCATGTTGCCGTGGGCCGTGATCATGGCCACGGGTACGCCCGGATGGTGCTGTTGCATGTGACGGATGAGATCGATGCCGTTGCCGTCGGGCAGGCGCATGTCGGTGAGGCAGAGACTGAAGGGCGTCTTCTTCGCGGCCGTGTACGCGTCACCCAGGTTAGCCACCAGGGTGCTGGCCACATCCATGCGTTCGAGGGTGATCTCGATCAGCTCGCGGATGTCCGGCTCGTCGTCGACGACCAGTGCGCGGGGACGGTTCATGAGGGAAGCGTGTCCTGACGGCTGGGATGGGAGAAGGTGATACGGAAACGGCCTCCTGCCTCGCCGCGCATCACATTCAACGACGCCTGATTGCCTTCGCACAGCTCCCGGGCCAGATACAGGCCGAGCCCGGTACCATCCACCCGCGTGGTGTAAAAAGGTTCGAAGATCTGCTCCTCGACTTCCACCGGAATCCCCTCGCCGTGATCCTGCACTTCCAGATACGGTCTCCGCGTCTTCTCTCCCAGTCCCGCCCTGAGCTCGAGGCCGGGACCGCCGTTGCTGTGACGAAGCCCATTTTCGCACAGATTCCAGACGACCTGGCGCAACTGGTTCGGATCGAAACGCACTTCCAGATCCGCTGGCTCCACATCCACCGCGATCGCGTCTCTGGCGGCAACGTTGGTGGTGACGAAGTCGGCGACGAAGCCGTCGAGCCAAGCCGTCAACGGGACGCTCTCCGGTTCCGCGGGCTTGCCGCGGCCGAGCTGCAGGACGTCCTCGATGATCGCGTTCATGCGCACTGCGTTGTCGCGGATCATATGGGTCAGGCGGCGGTCACTCTTGTCCAGGTTGTTCGATTCGTCCAACAACTGGCCCGCGTGGCTGATTGCTCCCAGGGGATTTCGGATCTCGTGGGCGATGCTGGCCGCGAGGCGCCCGAGGCCGGCGAGCTTGAGCTGCTGCGCCCGCTGGGCGAGACCCGAGGCATCCTCCAGGAAAACCAGCACGCCGTCGCTGGCCTGGGTGCCGATGGCCGCGAAGGACACCATCACCTTGGTCTCGGTGCCTTCCGGTCTGAAGATGTGCGTCGCATGAGACATGTCACCGCGCCATTCCTGCATGAGCGCGGCGAGATCCCGCAGCACGTGGGTCAACTGCTTGCCGCCGGACTGGCGGGACACCCCCAGCAGCTGCTGTGCTGAGCGGTTCATGAGACGGATGTAGCCCTGAGCATCGATGGCCAGTATTCCGGCCTGCATGCGGCGAATGATGTGCTCGTTGAGCTGCGCCAGATTGGCCAGATCCACCTCGCGTTCGGCGGCCAGCTCTTCGCTGATACGGATGCGTTGCGCCGATATGTAGGTGAGATACGCGGTCGCGAAAAACGCTGCCGCCAGCATGCCGACGTGGGCGTAGCTGGCGGTGGAGAAGAGCCCCGTCGCCCAGCCGTAGTACTGCTGGCCCAGGACGGCGAGCGAGGCCGTCGCCGCGAACAACATCGCGACACCGCCACGGGTGAGGATGCTGCCGCCGGCGATGGCAACGATCAACAACATGCCGAATCCGCTGCTGACGCCACCGCTCGCGTGCATGAAAAGGGACACGGTGAATATGTCGATGTAGATCTGCAGAATAGCCTGGGTGTCGAAGTCGGGACGCCGCAGGCGCCCGGCGATTGCGCTCGACAGTCCGAACAGGAAGTAGAACACGGCCGCGGCCCGAAACAATACGATATTGGTTTCGCCCAATGGCCGCGGCGCTTGACCCCACACCATCAGGACCAGGAACAATCCGGCCAGCAGGAGGCGGTAGATGTTGAAGTAGTGGAGTGGCTGCCACACGGAATCCGGCGTCAACGGACCGGCTGGCCGCTCCGGGCCAGCGGCAGAATATTGCTGATCTTCTGTCATGAAGCTCTCGCCACCTGAGCGGACTCGCCGTCGCGGTCGTCAGGCCCAAGCCCGGAGCCACCGGCCGCCGGGACGTTCGCTCCAAGTATAGGTGCACACGCCCGCGGCGTTGCGGGAAATTGCGCACGAAGCACCGCCGCCACGCGGCGGCGGGACCGGGCGACTATGTTATGCTTGGCCCGCGGTGAAGAAGGTCGAAGCCATCATAAAGCCATTCAAGCTCGACGACGTGCGCGAAGCGCTGTCGGCGATAGGCATCACCGGAATGACGGCCACCGAGGTCAAGGGGTTCGGACGCCAGAAGGGCCACACAGAGCTCTATCGGGGCGCCGAGTATGTCGTCGATTTTCTGCCCAAGGTGAAGATCGAAATCGTGGTATCGGAGTCCCAGACCGAAGCCTGCCTCGACACCATCACCGAAGCTGCACGGACGGGAAAGATTGGCGACGGCAAGATCTTCGTCACGCAGGTGGAGAAGGTGGTCCGCATCCGCACGGGCGAACTGGACGAAGACGCGATCTGAATCCGCCGGCCGCCGCGGCGTTTACTTCGCGTCGAGCTCGGCGACTTCCTGTATGCCGGGATGGTCTGGATAGTTGAGTTCGAGTACACGCACGGCGTCTTCCGAAAGACTCGTGAGCTGCATGGCCTTGTATGACTTGGCGAGGACCACCAGCGCATCGGGCATCGCCGGCGTGCGCTGATAGTTCTCCACGACGTAGCGGGCCCGGTTGGCGGCCGCGACGTAGGCGCCCCTGCTCATGTAGTAGCTGGCGACATGCACCTCGTGCATCGCGAGGGTATTTTTTAGAAACAGCATGCGCTGGGACGCATCTTGAGCGTACTTGCTGTTGGGAAAGCGCCGCGTAAGCTCGCTGAAATCCCTGAACGCGTCCATGGCGGCGCCGGTGTCCCGTTTCGAGTAGTCCTTCTGGACGATGCGCGACAGGAAACCGCCGGTCTGCACGTAATTCGCCAACCCCTTCATGTAGTAGGCATAGTCGACGTTGGGATGGCGCGGATGCAGCTTGATGAAGCGGTCCGCGGAGGCGACCGCCGCGGCGGCCTGCTCGTTACTGTAGTAGGCGTAGGTGATGTCCAGCTGTACCTGCTGTGAGTGGGGGCCGAATGGATAACGGGCCTCGAGCTTCTCGTAGTAATCTATGGCCTGCTCGTAGTCCTTGTTCTCCAGGCGTTCCTTGGCCGCGGCGTAGAGGCGCGCCGCCGACCAGTCCTTGGTGATGTCTGGCTTTTCGCCGAACCAGGAGCAGGCGCCCATGGCCGCGACCAGACCGAGGATCAACAGGAGACGGAAAGGCATCTGGCTCGAGAGAGATAGTGTCATTGTCGTAGGGTAGCAAACATTCGACGTGGACCCTCAGGAGACCCGCACCGCGATCATACCCCAGGAGCTCGCCGGGGCGCGCCTGGATCAGGCGCTGGCGAGCGTGTTTCCCGAGTTTTCCCGCTCGCGTCTGACAGAGTGGATCCGCCGGGGCCTCGCCACGGTGGACCAGCGCCCATGCCGGCCGAGAGACCGGGTAGCCGGCGGCGAACGCGTCACGCTCACCCCCGCCCCGGCCGCGGACAGCGAACGCTGGGAAGCCCAGCCCCTGGACATCGATGCCGTCTACGAGGACGAGCACCTGCTGGTAGTCGACAAGCCGGCGGGACTCGTCGTGCACCCGGGCGCCGGCAATCCGGACGGGACTCTGGTGAACGCCCTGCTCTACCGGGATCCGGCGCTCACGAGGATACCCCGTGCCGGCGTGGTTCACCGGTTGGACAAGAACACCAGCGGCCTGCTGGTGGTGGCCCGCACGCTGTTAGCCCACAAGCATCTGGTGGAGGCCCTGAAGCAGCGGCGCGTGGAGCGGGAGTACCTGGCCGTGGTCAGGGGAAACTTGAGCGCGGGGGGCCGCGTGGATGCCCCCCTCGGCAGGCACCGCGTACAGCGCACCCGCATGGCGGTCCAGGACGCCGGCCGCCCGGCGGCCACCCGCTACCGGGTGGAACGTCGCTTCCCCGCCCATACCCTGTTACGCCTCTCCCTGGAGTCCGGCCGCACCCACCAGATCCGCGTGCACATGGCCCACATCGGCCACCCGGTGGTGGGCGACCCCACCTACGGTGGCCGCCTCATGGTCCCCCCTGGCGCCGGCACCGCCCTCAACGAGGCGCTGCGCGGGTTCAAACGCCAGGCCCTGCACGCCGCCCGCCTGGCACTGGCGCACCCGGTGAGCGGGGAGAAGATGGAGTGGGAGAGTGCCGTTCCGGCGGATATGCAGGCCCTCATCGACGCCATGGAGGCCGACGGCGAATAGACAGTCCGGATGTTGGGCTTCGCTGCGCTCAGCACCAACCTACAAGACCAGGCCACGCCCCGTGCAGTGACGCCCGGAGGAGCGCCCAACCGAAGCCCCAAACGCCGACCGCCGAGCGCGAAAACGCCTTGATTCCCCCCGAAATCGCCCTTACTTAACAGGGACCACGAAGGAGCCTCACCCAATGCGCCAAGACAAACTCACCACCAAATTCCAAATGGCCCTGGCGGACGCCCAGAGTCTCGCCGTGGGGCGCGATAACCAGTTCATCGAGCCCACCCACCTGATGGTGGCTCTGCTCGATCAGCAGGGAGGCGGCGTGCGCCACCTGCTCACCCAGGCGAACGTCAACGTGAACGCGCTGCGCTCCCAGCTCGGCGTGGCCCTGGACGCGCTGCCTCAGGTGCAAGGGACCGGCGGGGACGTGCAGATCTCCAACGAGCTCGGCCGCGTCATGAATTTGATGGACAAGCTCGCCCAGAAACGCAACGACGAGTACATCTCGAGCGAGCTGTTCGTGCTCGCCGCCCTGGAGGCCAAGGGCCGCGTCGGTGAGCTGCTGAAGGACAACGGGGCCGAGAGAGCGGCCCTCGAGAGCGCCATCGACAAGATGCGCGGCGGCGAAGCCGTTAACGATCCCAATGCCGAGGAGCAGCGCCAGGCGCTCGAGAAATACACCATCGATCTCACCGAGCGCGCCGAGCAGGGCAAGCTCGATCCGGTTATCGGCAGGGACGATGAGATCCGCCGCACGATCCAGGTGCTGCAGCGTCGCACCAAGAACAATCCGGTGCTCATCGGCGAACCGGGCGTTGGCAAGACCGCCATCGTCGAGGGTCTCGCCCAGCGCATCGTCAACGGCGAGGTGCCCGAGGGGCTCAAGGACAAGCGCCTCCTCTCCCTGGATCTGGGCGCGCTCATCGCCGGCGCGAAGTTCCGCGGCGAGTTCGAGGAGCGGTTGAAAAACGTTCTCAACGATCTCGCGAAACAGCAGGGGCAGGTCATCCTGTTCATCGACGAGCTGCATACGGTGGTGGGCGCGGGCAAGGCAGAGGGCGCCATGGACGCCGGCAACATGCTCAAGCCCGCCCTCGCCCGGGGCGAGCTGCACTGTGTCGGCGCCACCACCCTGGACGAGTACCGTCAGTATATCGAGAAGGATGCCGCACTCGAGCGCCGCTTCCAGAAGGTGCTGGTGGACGAGCCCAGCGTCGAGGACACCATCGCCATCCTACGTGGACTCAAGGAACGCTACGAGGTGCACCACGGTGTCGACATTACCGATCCGGCCATCGTGTCGGCGGCGACGCTCTCCCATCGCTACATTTCCGATCGCCAGCTCCCGGATAAAGCCATCGATCTCGTGGACGAGGCCGCCAGCCGAATCCGCATGGAGATCGACTCCAAGCCCGAGGTCATGGACCGCCTCGACCGCCGGCTGATCCAGTTGAAGATCGAGCGCGAGGCGTTGAAGAAAGAAACCGACGCCGCCTCCAAGGAGCGCCTGAAGAAGCTCGAGGCCGACATCGCGGAGATGGAGCGGGAGTATGCGGATCTCGAAGAGGTGTGGCACGCGGAGAAGGCCGCTGTGCACGGCACCCAGCACGTCAAGGAAGAGCTCGAGCGGGCGCGCCTGGAGTACGAGACCGCCGCCCGCGCCGGTGACCTCGCGCGCATGTCGGAGCTCCAGTACGGACAGATCCCCGAGCTCGAGAAACAGATCGCCGCCGTAATCGATACCGACGTATCAAACATGAAGCTGCTGCGCGTATCGGTCACCGAGGAAGAAATCGCCGAGGTGGTGTCCAAGTGGACTGGCATCCCGGTCAGCAAGATGCTCGAAGGCGAGCGCGAGAAACTGTTGCAGATGGAGGACGGCCTGCACCGCCGCGTCGTCGGCCAGGACGAAGCTATCAGCGTTGTATCCGATGCGATCCGGCGCTCCCGCGCTGGCCTGTCCGATCCCCGGCGGCCCAACGGATCGTTTCTGTTCCTGGGCCCCACAGGCGTCGGCAAAACGGAGCTCACGAAAGCCCTCGCGGAGTTCCTGTTCGACACCGACGAGGCCATGGTACGCGTGGACATGTCGGAGTTCATGGAGAAGCACTCCGTAGCACGGCTGATCGGCGCGCCCCCCGGATACGTGGGCTACGAGGAAGGCGGCTACCTGACCGAGGCCGTTCGGCGCAAACCCTATTCCGTGGTGCTTCTCGACGAGGTCGAGAAGGCGCATCCGGACGTTTTCAACGTGCTGCTGCAGGTGCTCGAGGACGGCCGGCTCACCGACGGTCACGGGCGCACCGTGGATTTCCGCAACACGGTCATCATCATGACCTCGAATCTCGGCTCGCAGGTCATCCAGGAGCTCGCCGGCGAGGAGAACTACGCCGAAATGAAGGGTGCCGTAATGGAAATCGTGGCCAGCCACTTCCGGCCGGAGTTCATCAACCGCATCGACGACGTCGTGGTTTTCCACCCCCTCGGCCGCGAGCAGACCCGCGCCATCGCGGAGATCCAGCTCGAGGGCCTGCGCACGCGGCTCGCGGAGCTCGACATCGGACTGCTCATCGACGAGGAGGCCATGGACAAGCTCGCGGAGGCCGGCTTCGATCCCGTCTACGGCGCCCGGCCCCTGAAGCGCGCCATCCAGCACAGCCTCGAGAACCCCCTGGCCCAGGAGATCCTCGCCGGCGCCTACGGGCGCGGGGACACAATCCAGGTCGGCTACGACGGCAACGCGTTCCGCTTCGCGAAGGCGGCCGTCGCCGCTGCCTGAGTCTCGGCGGCGCCTCGCCGCCGGGCTAAAGACCTGCCGCGAAGCGCCGATAGGACTTGGAAGGACTCGTCTCCGGACGGGTCCCGGGAGTCGCTCGGGGAAACGTCCCGGCGACCAGGTCCGGGCCCCGGTTGGGGGTCCTCAACACGGGCCGCCGGCTATGTGCCAAACGCGTCACAAAGCCTTGTGTCGACGGGGAAATTCCCTGTCGGGACGGGGGTTTCGGCGGGCCTGTCGGTGGCCAAAATGGCGCCAGTAAACTACTATTTACGCGTCTCCAACGTTCCCCGAAAGGCAAAAATTACGGCATGGCGGTAACCACTCCAAAGGTCCAGGTCACGGGTCTCGCGCGCAAGTTGGTCATGGACGGTCTCCTCACCGAGGAGGTCGCGGCCAAGGCGTGGGAAGAGGCGATCGCGGGCAAGATTCCCTTCGTCTCCCACGTGGTCGGCAACCGCCTGGTGTCAGCCACCGCCGTCGCCCAGGTGGCCGCCGACGAGTTCGGTGTCCCGGTGCTCGACATCAACAGCGTCGAGATAGATACCGACGTCACCAAATTGGTGCAGGAGAAGCTCGTCCGGGAGAACCACGCGCTGCCCATCTACAAGCGCGGTAATCGTCTTTTCATCGCCGTCTCCGACCCGACCAACCTGCAGGCGTTGGACGAGATCAAGTTCGCCACGCGGGCTCAGACGGAAGCGATCCTCGTCGAAGACGACAAGCTCGTGAAGGCCATCGACAACGCGCTGGACGCGGCCGACCCGTCCATGGGTATGGGAGACGACGACGACCTGGACGGGCTGGAGGATCTCGAAGTCGGCGGCGACGAGCCGGACGAGGATGATTCCGGCATGGATGTCGATGACGCGCCGGTGGTGAAGTTCGTCAACAAGCTGTTGCTCGACTGCATGAAGAAGGAAGCATCCGATATTCACATCGAGCCCTACGAAAAATTCTGCCGGGTGCGGCTGCGTATAGACGGTGTGCTCATCGAAGTGGCCAAGCCCCCGCTCGCGCTCGCCAACAAGATCGCCGCGCGTATCAAGGTCATGGCGCGCCTCGACGTTTCCGAACGCCGCGTCCCCCAGGACGGCCGCATCAAGCTCAAGCTGTCCAAGACCAAGGCCATCGACTTTCGTGTCAGCACCTGCCCGACCCTGTTCGGCGAGAAGAGCGTGCTGCGTATGCTCGATTCGAGCATGAGCATACCCATCGAGCAGCTGGGCTACGAAGATTTCCAGCTGAAGATCTTCCTCAATCAACTCAAGAAACCCTATGGGATGTTCCTCGTTACCGGTCCCACCGGTAGCGGCAAGACGGTGTCGCTCTACAGCGGCATCAATCTGCTGAACAAGGTCGACGTCAACATCTCCACGGCGGAAGACCCGGTCGAAATCAACCTGCCCGGCGTCAACCAGGTTCAAGTGGACGAACGCACGGGGATGACGTTTCCCAAGGCACTCAAGGCATTCCTGCGCCAGGATCCGGACATCATTCTGGTGGGCGAGATTCGTGATCTGGAGACGGGCAACATTGCCATCAAGGCCGCCCAGACCGGTCACATGGTCATGTCCACCCTGCATACCAACGACGCGCCGCAGACCCTGACTCGAATGGTGGATATGGGCGTCAAGCCCTTCGCCATCGCGACGTCGATCAACATCGTCACGGCGCAGCGTCTCGGCCGGCGCCTGCACACCTGCAAGGAAGCCGTCGACGTCCCCAAGGAAGCTCTGCTGAAGGAAGGCTTCACCCAGAAGGAGCTCGCCAAGGACAATTTCTCGGTCTTCGGCGCAGTCGGCTGCGATGCCTGCAATTCGGGTTTCAAGGGCCGTGTTGGTGTCTACCAGGTCGTAACGATTTCCGAGGAGATGAAGCGCCTCATCATGGAAGGCAGAAACGCCATCGATCTCGCTGACCAGGCCCAGCGCGAACGTATTCCCGATCTTCGTCAGTCAGCCCTCAAGAAGGTCAAGGACGGCATGCTGAGCCTCGACGAGCTGAACCGGATTACCCAGGAGTAGGAGATGGCGCAAGCGGCCGCAAAATCGGTGATGTTTGTCTGGGAAGGCCGGGACAAACAGGGGAAGAAGGTCAAGGGCGAGATGAGCGGGACCAGCGACGCGCTGGTCAAGGCCATGCTGCGACGCCAGGGGATCAACCCCATGCGCGTCAAGAAGAAGCCAAAGCCTCTGTTCGGCGCCGGCAAGAAGATCACACCGAAGGACATCGCGATATTCAGCCGCCAGCTCGCGACGATGATGTCTTCCGGCGTACCGCTGGTGCAGTCTTTCGAGATCGTCGGCAAGGGTCACGAGAACCCCAACATGCAGAAGCTCATCCTCGACGTCAAGGCGTACGTCGAGGCGGGCAATAATCTGGCGGACGCGCTCGCGAAACATCCTCTCTACTTCGACGATCTGTACGTGGCCCTGGTGAGGGCGGGCGAGGCGGCCGGTATCCTGGAGACGCTGCTCGATAAGATCGCCACGTACAAGGAAAAGACGGAGGCCATCAAAGCCAAGATCAAGAAGGCGCTCTTCTATCCCACCGCCGTCCTGGTCATGGCGTTCGTGGTGACCGCGGTGTTGATGATTTTCGTCATCCCGCAATTCGCGGCGCTGTTCAGCGACTTCGGCGCCGATCTTCCGGCCATGACTCTGTTCGTCATTTCGGCGTCGAACTACTTCGTCGAGTACTGGTATATCATTTTCGGTGGCGTCGGCGGCGGCATATGGGCCTTCCTGGAGCTCAAGAAGCGAAACAAGAAGGTTCGTTGGGCGCTCGAGCGCCTGTCCCTCAAGATCCCCGTGATCGGCGACATTCTCATCAAGGCGACGATCGCGCGATTCGCGCGCACGCTGGCCACCATGTTCGCGGCCGGCGTGCCGCTCGTGGAGGCGATGGATTCAGTGGCCGGCGCGGCCGGAAACATCGTCTACGGACAGGCCATCCTGAGGATGCGCGATGAGATCGCGACGGGCACGCAGCTGCAGGCCAGCATGCGCGATACGCACCTGTTTCCGAACATGGTCGTGCAGATGGTCGCCATCGGCGAGGAGTCCGGCTCCATCGACCACATGCTCGGGAAGGTCGCCGACTTTTACGAAGAGGAGGTCGACAACGCCGTCGACGCCATGAGCAGTCTCATGGAGCCCATGATCATGGCGGTCCTCGGCGTGCTCATCGGCGGCCTCGTCATCGCGATGTATCTGCCCATTTTCAAGATGGGCGAAGTCGTCTGACCCGTCGCAGAAGCCCGCTCTCCGAACGCGCCCCGCGGGGCAGAGCATGCTGGTAGCCCATTTCCTGGCAGCCAATCCGCCCATTCTCCTTGCCCTCACGGGCTTTCTGGGACTGATGGTCGGGAGTTTCCTGAACGTCGTCATCCACCGGGTGCCGAAGATGATGGAACGGGAGTGGCGTAGCCAGTGCGCAGAGCTGCTCGAGACCGGCCCACCGCCCGAGCAGCAACAACCCTACAACGTGGTCGTCCCGCGATCACGATGCCCGGGCTGCGGTCATCAGATCACCGCCCTGGAGAACGTGCCGGTATTCAGCTATCTGGCCCTCAAGGGGCGATGTTCCGCCTGCGGATGGCGTATACCGCTGCGCTATCCCGCCATCGAGCTTCTGACGGCGATACTCTCGGTGCTGGTCGTATGGCGCTTCGGGCCGACCGTCCAGGCCGGCGGCGCCCTGCTGCTGACGTGGGCGCTCGTGGCGCTCGGCTGCATCGATTTCGACACGCAGTATCTTCCGGACTCCATCACGCTTCCCTTCCTGTGGCTGGGGCTCGCGTTCAATCTGGCCGGCGTTTACACGACCCTCCAGGCGAGCGTGATCGGCGCCATCGCGGGATATCTCACCCTCTGGTCCGTGTTTCATCTCTTCCGACTGCTTACCGGTAAAGAAGGCATGGGTTACGGCGACTTCAAACTACTCGCCGTGTTCGGTGCCTGGCTGGGCTGGTCGTCCCTGCCTGTCATCGTGTTACTGTCCTCGCTCGTAGGGGCCGCCATCGGTATCGGCATGATCGCATTTCGGGGCCACGACAGAAGCATCCCCATCCCCTTCGGCCCTTATCTCGCCATCGCCGGCTGGATCGCGATGATGTGGGGCCCCCAGCTTATCGACGCGTACTTGAACGTGAGCGGGATGAACCGGTGAGGCACGCCACAGCGACAGGACCCCGGCGGTGAGGCCTGCCCTCGTCATCGGCATTACCGGCGGCATCGGCAGCGGAAAAACCACCGTCGCCAATCTGTTTGCGCGTTTGGGAGTACCTGTGATCGATGCCGATGACCTCGCCCGGCAGGCAGTCGCCCGCGGGGAACCGGGGCACGAGGAAATCGTGAATCATTTCGGCTCCGAGATCCTCGACGCAGCCGGCGAGCTCGATCGGCGCATGATGCGCGAGTACGTGTTTTCAGATCCCGAGAAGCGCGAACGCGTGGAGGCGATCGTGCACCCCCGCGTGTACGCGGAGATAAAACGACAATTGGGCGATCTCGACTGTCCCTACGCCATCGTCGTGGTACCACTACTCGTCGAGACCGGCGGGCGGGACATCGTCGACCGCATACTGGTCGTGGATTCGCCGGAAGAACTTCAGATCGCGCGAACACTACGCCGCGACGGCACCACGCGAGAGGGTGTCGAGAAGATCCTCGCGGCGCAGGCGGATCGCCGCTCCCGGTTGGCCGCGGCAGATGACGTCATCGAGAACGCCGCATCCGAGCCGGCCCTGGAAGACGAGGTAGCCAGATTGCACCACCGTTATCTGGAAGATGCCTCCCGTGTTGCCAGGCAGCGGCCCGGGATGAAAGAATGATCGCCTTCACGCTCGGGTAGCAGGACCGCGAGAGTAGTGAATCGAACCAATGCCCCATAATCGTGCGATATACGAGCAGCCGCTCAGCGAGAGAATTCGCACATTCCTGCGGCTCGAGCATCTATTCGCCAAGGCGGAGCACGCTCTCGGGAGCATCGACCCCTGGTCAAGCCGCGCGACCCTGGAAGCCGTCATCGACATCATGGCGGTCGTGAGTCGGGCGGACCTCAAGAAAGAGATCATCAAGGAGCTCGAAAGACACGCGGCGACACTGCAGGGATTGGCCAGAAATCCAAACGTCGATCCGGGGCGCCTGGAGGAGGTCCTCGATGTCGTGCGGGGCCAGCTCGCGAGTCTGCGCTCCGATGAGAATTCGTGGGGTCAGGAGCTTCGCGACGACGAGCTTCTCTCTACCGTACGCCAGCGAAGCACGATCACGGCAGGGACCTGTAACTTCGATCTACCCGCCCTGCACTATTGGCTCCAAGCATCGGCCGATAGCAGAGTCAACGACCTGCGTTACTGGTTGAGCAGCTTCGACCTCTTGAAGACATCGGTCTCATTGTGCCTGAAACTGGTGAGGGAAAGCGCGATTGCCACTCAGGAGATCGCGCAGTCCGGATTCTTTCAACGCACACTCGAGACATCGACGCCCTGCCAGATGATCCGAGTGTGTGTCACGAACGACGAACGCAGCTTTCCGGAAATCAGCGCAGGAAAACATCGGTTCACCGTGCGCTTCATGCAACCGACGGCGACCCGGGAACGCCCCTCTCAAACGGACGCCGACGTGAATTTCGACCTCCACTGCTGCGTCATCTGACCACTTCGGAAGCTCTTCGCCTCAGTTCCCGATAGATCGGCTCGGCGCGCGCGCGGCGTGGAAAGCGCTTCTCTATATCGTCCAGCAGGGCATCGAGCGCGTCCCAGCGCTCCAGCCATGCGAGAAGTGTCGCCTGTTGCAGCCGATAGACGAGGTTCCCTTCCGCCAGTTCGCCCGCCCGATTCGCCTGACGCACGGCCTCGTCGAACTCGCCCCGCGCCACGTGGTATTTCGCGAGTGACAGCCTGAGCACCGCGCGGTAGTCCCGCGGCGCGCGCTCGTTCGATGCGGCGCTTTCGTGCCAGCGCGCGACAGCCCCGCCGAGTGCCACACACTCGCGGCTGCCTTCGAGAGCACAGTCGACGGAAGCGACCAGCGCGGCAACGTTGCTGGCGCGAAGCGGACCGTTGGACAGGCGGCGGAGGATCTCGGCATCGAGTTCCGCCAGCAATTCCGCGATGTGGTCAACGTCCTTCGATAACACCATGGAAGCGACGGGCGACGTGGGGCGCGCGACGCTCGGGTTCGAGGACGTTCCTTCGTTATCCCCGATGAAGAGGCCGACCGCGGTCGCGATCTTGCCCATCTCCACGAGCGGCGACACGACGTGGTCGTCCAGGGCCGCCGCCCGTCGGTGGGCATCGAAGCGCACCCCGAGATCCGCGCCGACGGGGATGCTGTTGAAGGCGTAGCCGACGGCGGAACGATAGGAATTCGGGTGATTTCGCGCCAGCCTGTCGAGCAGGACATCGGGACTTCGCCAGGCCTCGGCGCGGAAACTGCTCATCGCCACCACCGCCACGAGCCCTACGCCCGCGGCGACCGCCACGAGACCCCGCAGGCGCCCGGCCATGCCCCAGAGCCTGCCCCCGTAGGCGGCCACGGCAATCCAGAGGCCCACGGCGGGGATGTAGTTCCTGTGCTCGTGGGCGAGCTCCAGGGGCAGTATGGTGGACTCCATGGCGTGACCCACCAGGAACCAGGCAGCGGCGAAGGCCCAGGGGGCTCCCCGACGGGCGCCCCACAGGGTGAGCGCCAGGACCACCGCCCAGGCAATCACCGCGGGCAGGGTTGTCCAGGGGTCGAGCAGCCCGGTGCTGGTGGCGAGGTCGTCGTGGTAGAGGCCGAAACGGCGCGAATCCGGCGCGAGCAGCAGCCCCAGATAGAAAAACAGCACCCGGGCCTCCGTCAGGAGGCGCTCCACCAGGCTGAAGTCGCGGTTCCGGTAGCCGCCGAGTATGGCATCCGGAGAGATCCACAGGGCAGCGAGCCCCGCCACCAGGGGCAGCGCCAGGACGACCGCGAAGAAGGTCGCCAGGCCGCGCTTCTGCGCGCTGGACAATGCTGTCCGGCGGAACAGGAACACCTCGAGAACGGCGACGTAGGCCGGCAACAAGAGGGCCGTCTGCTTGAACAGGAATCCGATGCCGGCGCAGACGACGACGGCGCCGTACATGGCGGCGAGCGCTCCCCGTCCGCCCTCTTCCAATCGCTCCCTCGCGAGAACGAACAGAATAGCGCCCGCGAGGACCCAGGTTCCCGCGAGGCTCGTCATTCGCTGCACGACGTAGAGCACGCTGGTAATCTGAATCGGATGCAGCATCCACAACCCTGCCGCAAGGGCGGCGAGCAGGATCAGAGGAATCGAAGACGCGGGCCCGAGCACGCCGAGTCGTCGCCAGCGGTCGAGTACCAGACCCGCGAGCGCGAGGACCAGAAGCCCGTTCAGGGCGTGGAACGCCAGGTTGGTGAGCTTGAAGGCGAAGGGATCGAAGTGCTGGCCGGCAAGGAAGTAATTCAACGCGAGCGTCACGTAGGCGAGTCCCCGCTCGGGATAGCCGGCCTGGGCGCCGTAGGCCGCCGCAAGGAACTGCTCACCATCGAGCGCCGTCATCTCGAGGGCCTGGTTGCGCACGACCCGCTCGACGCTGTCGAAGATGAACACGCCATTCAGGCCCGGGGCGAACGCGAGCACCGCCAGTGCGACGAGCGCCGCGGCGCTAAAGCCTACGAGGATTGGCCGTGGAACAGTTGGCGCGACGGACATGCTTTGACTAACGCGGCTCAGATGGGTGCTTCGTCACCGAAGTCCAGCTCCGGCGCGGGCTCCAGGGCGCCCAGGGCGGCGGCCGCCTCCTGGCGCCGGGGATCCGCCACGAGTTCCTGCCAGGTCGGACCGGCCCGCCCGTGCATGGGCGCGAGCCGCGCGGAGCGCAGCGCCGAGCCGGGCAGCGAGTCGCCCTCGACGACCGAGACCACCGCCGACCGATCGTTACAGAGCAGCACCATGTCGCAGCCGGCGCCGAGGGCCACCGCCACCTGCTCCGGCGCGCCGCCGTCGAGAGACGCGCCCGCCATGCCCAGATCGTCGCTGAACACGGCACCGGCGAAGCCGAGCTCGTTGCGAAGAATCTGCGCGAGCCAGCGACCGGAGTAGCCGGCCGGACGCGAATCCACCCGCGGATAGACCACGTGGGCAGCGAGCACCGCCTGCAGCCCGTAGTGAATCATGCGTTCGAAGACCAGCATGTCCGCGGTACGCAGGGTCTCGAGATCCCTGTCGTCTACCGGCAGCATCAGATGGGAATCCCCCTCCACGCTGCCGTGCCCGGGGAAGTGCTTGCCCACCGCGCGCATCCCGGCGTCGCCCATGCCCTTCATGAATGCCCGGGCCAGTATCGCCACCACCTCCGGCTGCCGGTGCAGCGCCCGGTTGCCGATGACGACGCTCTCCCGGGTGCGCAGATCGAGCGCCGGCGCGAAGCTGAAATCCACCCCGCAGGCGCGCAGCTCCGCCGCCATGAGCCAGCCGCCGTCCCTCGCGAGCGCGCGCCCGCGGCCGGCGTCTTCGTCGTACACCGCCCCGTAGCACGCGGGCGCCGGCAGGCGGGTGAAGCCCGCGCGAAAGCGCTGCACCCGGCCGCCCTCCTGGTCGACCGCGATGAGGAGACGGGGCTCGCGGACGGCATGAATCTCCGCCGTCAGCGCTTCCAGCTGGCGCGGCTCCTCGTAGTTGCGATCGAAGAGGATGACGCCGCCGATCGCGGGATGGACCAGCAGCTCCCGATCTTCCGCATCCAGGCGCGGACCGGGGACGCCGACCATGAGAGGACCCAGGGCCACCTAGAGCCCCTCCGCTCGAGAATAATCCGGACGGCACAGCATGTCGCTAAGTCTAGATAGACTAGCGAATATGCACTACATGCCCGCGGGCTTCGATTGTGCGCTCCTTGTCTACACCCCCTCCCTGTCCCTCCCCTCTTCAAGGGGGAGGGGACTCCTCCGTGAGGCAGGCGCTCAGACGGCGGTTGGGGCGTCCCTGCGGGCCTGGTAGGCGAACTC
>CBDTYP010000031.1:0-16516 GCA_965364645.1 uncultured Gammaproteobacteria bacterium
TCGGCAGCACCAGCTGCTCGATCCAGTTGCGGACCTCGGCGAGACGCACGTCCTCGTTGGTGAGATCCGAGTCGATGCCCAGCAGCCACGCGAGATCCTTGCGGCTCGGATCCTGATGCAGGGTCTCCAGCTTGTTCACGTAGTCGTGGGCCGCGTCGGTGTCGGCGAAGAATCCCATGTTCGTGAGACGCTCGACGCGGCAGTAGGTGAGTCGGGCCAGCTCGTGTAGATCGTACTCCGGGTGGTACTGCACCGCCCAGATCGTGCCCCCCTTGTGGGTCACCGCCACCGCCTGCACGCTCGAGAACGCATTGCCCGCCAACAGCACCGCCCCCGGCGGCAGGTGCGTGCACTCGTCTTCGTGACTGATGAAGGCGTCGAAGACGCCGGGCTTGCCGGTGTACAGCGGATGGGCGCGGCCCTCCGGGGTGAGCGTGATCTTGCGCGCGATCCCCATCTCGCGGCCGCGGGGATTGGCGGCACACAGGCCGCCGGCGGCGACCACGCCGATCTGTGCCGCCCAGCAGCTGCCGAAGCTCGGCACCTGGGCCTCGAAAGCCGCGCGGGCCAGCTCGATCTGTGGTCTGACCGCCGGATCGTCGGCGTAGATCGTGAGGCTCGAGCCCGTCCAGGCGAGGCCGTCGTAGGCCTGCAGCGCCGCGCCCGAGGGCAGCGAGTCCCCGGCATCCGCCGGATAGACGATATCCACCGAGCAGCCCGGGTG
This sequence comes from uncultured Gammaproteobacteria bacterium, assembly GCA_965364645.1. Taxonomy (GTDB): domain Bacteria; phylum Pseudomonadota; class Gammaproteobacteria; order HK1; family HK1; genus JAABYT01. The sequence continues at coordinate 725 of CBDTYP010000031.1, forward strand.
GCACTTCTTCAGCATCTGTGAGTAGAGCTCGCCGGCCGGTGTCGCGCCGCCGGCGGCGAGCGCCTCGCGGCCATCCCGGCGATAACCATCGACGACCAGGAAACGCGGGTGATCGCTCACGGCCGTACTCAACCGGTGCCGGCGAGTCGGTGGATGGTCCCGGGCAGATCCGCCGCGGTCGCGCAGATGGCGTCCGCCTTGGAGTTGTCCTTGTCCCGGTCCCGGGTCGCGGTGAACAGCACGGCCTTCATGCCGAGGGCGTGGGGGCCCTTGACGTCGTTGTGCTCGCGATCGCCGACGTGCAGCATGTCCTGGATGTCGACACCGAGCTGGGACGCTATCGAGGCGAACACCTCGCGGTGGGGCTTCGAGTAACCCACCTCGTCAGAGAACGCGAAGCCGTCGAAGTGGCGCAGGAGATCGTGCATCTCCAGCCATTGGCGCAGGTAGCGGCCCGGTGTGTAGATCGCGTCGGACACGACCCCCAGCTTGTAGGAGCCGGAGAGCGCGTCGAGCGCTTCGTGGATGCCCTCGATGGGGTTCGGTGGCACCGTCACCTCCATCGTCTCCAATCCGTGCACGAGCTCTTCCCGATCGGCGTCGGGGAGCGAGCGCCCGAGGCCGTCCAGGAGAACCGAGACCCGCTCGTCCACGGTCCAGGTGACGTGCTGCTCGTGCCAGACGCGGTTGAACGCCGCCTCCATGGTGTCGTAGGCGGCCCGCAGGACCTCGGCGTCCAGCGGCTCGTGGCGGTTCAGGATCTCGTGGGCCAGCTGCCGGCGGGCCTGGATTTTCGTGGCGAGCCCCTGGGCCTTGCGCTTGCCCTCGTCGGACTCGTCGTGGATGACCGTATCCCACAGATCGAATGTGATGGCCTTGACCATGGCGTTCAGCGTACACCCCCTTATTTAACGTGTCATGGACGGCGGATATCGAAAGGCGCGCAGCTTAAGGGAAAGCGAGATGGGCAACAAGGCGTGGTAGATTGCCCCTGACTCGGCGTGGAGGAGGGTACTCCGATCACTGATTCCCACGAGGTCCGGCGGGAGCGCATCGTTCTGCCCGCCATGAGCCCGGGGACCCGGCGCGGCCTCGACGTGCTGGGTTTCGGCGTCCCCGGAGCGCGCCCGAAGGTGTACTTCCAGGCCTCCCTGCACGCCGACGAGCTTCCGGCGATGCTGGTGTTGAATCATCTGGTGGAGCGCCTGACCCGCGCCGCCGGCGAGGGCGCTATCCTCGGCGAGATCGTCGTCGTGCCGGTGGCGAACCCCATCGGGCTTGCGCAGTTCGTGCAGGCGCGCTCTCTCGGGCGCTACGCGCTCGACGGTTCGGGCAACTTCAACCGCGGCTTTCCGGATATCACCGATGGAGTGGACCGGATCGTCGGGCCCCACCTCGGCGACGACGGCGCGGCGAACGTCGCGCGGGTGCGTGCCGCCATGACCGAAGTGCTCGCCGCCATGGACCCGGTCGACGAGGTGTCGGCTCTGCGCCACGCGCTGCTCGGGCTCGCCTGTGACGCCGACGTCGCGCTGGATCTCCACTGCGACTCCGAGGCGGTCCTGCATCTCTTTCTCGGCACGCCCCTGTGGCCGGATGCCGCCGATCTGTCCGCGCAGATCGGCAGCCGCGCGACGCTGCTCGCCACGGTGTCCGGCGGCAACCCTTTCGACGAAGCCGTCGGCGGCCCCTGGTGGGCACTGGCGGAGCGCCATCCGGATCGACCGATTCCCCCCGCATGCCTGTCGGGCACCGTCGAGTATCGCGGCCGCGCCGACGTGAACGAGGCCATGGCGGCGGGGGATGCCGACAACCTGTTCCGCTTCCTGCAGCGGCGCGCCGTCATCGATGGCGATCCCGGTGCGCTGCCCGATGCGCAATGCGACGCGACGCCGCTCGATGGCGCCGACATGGTTCGCTCGCCGGGCACCGGTGTGGTCGCCTACACAAAGGAACCGGGCCATCGGGTGGAAGCCGGCGACGTCGTGGCCGTGGTCGTGGATCCCACGAACCCCGACTTCGCCGCCGCGCGCACCGAGCTCACGAGTCGCTGCGCGGGCATCGTCTACGGCCGCAGTGAAGATCGCCTGGCGCGCCCGGGCAGGATCCTATGTAAGATTGCCGGCGCCGAGAGCCTGCCCGGCCGCGAGGCGGGCGCCCTGTTGACCGACTGAAACGCGAGACTATGGCCAATACATGGAAATAGAAGTCTTCGAGCTGGAGCGGGTGCAATCCTTGTGGGAGAACCGCGTCGAATACAACCTCACCGAGAGCGGTGTGCACCCCTATACCCTGAACGAGCTGCTGGACGAGGCGGACGTCGCCGCGCTGGCGGACCTGCGGCTCGGCTACGGACAGACCAACGGCAGCATCCCGCTCCGCGAGTCCATCGCCGCACTCTATCCCGGCGCCGGTAGCGACAATGTCCTGGTCACCAACGGATCCGCCGAGGCCAACTTCGTCGCCACCTGGTCGAGCCTCGATCGCGGCGACGAGATCGTCTACATGGTGCCCAACTATCTGCAAATCCGCGGCATCAGTCGGGCGCTTGGCGTTACCGTGCATCCCCTCACCCTGCGCCCGGAGCTCGGCTGGCAGCCGGACCTCGACGAACTCGCAAGTGTCGTCTCGCCCCGCACCAAGGTCATCGCCGCGTGCAACCCCAATAATCCCACCGGCATGACGCTGTCCGGTGAGGCGATGACCGCCATGGCGTCGGCGGCGCAGCAGAGCGGGGCGTGGCTGTTCGTCGACGAAGTTTACCGGGGCGCCGAGCTCGGGGGGCAGGACACGGCGAGCTTCTGGGGCCGTTACGAGCGCGTGGTGATTACCGGAGGCCTGTCCAAGGCCTACGCGCTGCCGGGGCTGCGCATCGGTTGGCTCGTGGGTCCCGAGGCGTTCATCGAGGCGGCGTGGGCGCGCACCGACTACACGACCATCGCGCCGGGGATCTTGAGCGACGAGGTGGGGAGGCGCGCGCTCGACCCCGACACGCGCTCGCGCATCCTCGAGCGCAACCGCAGTCTCCTGAGAGAGAATCTCGCCACTCTACAGACATGGATAGGAAACCAACCGGTCGAAATGGAGCTGACGCCGCCGAGAGCCGGCGGCATGGCCTTCATTCGCTATCACCTCGACATGAACTCCACGGAGCTCACGACGCGCCTGCGCGAAGAGAAGTCCGTGCTTGTCGTCGCCGGCGATTGTTACGGCCTCGACGGCTACCTGCGCATCGGTTTCGGCGCGGAGCCCGAGTACCTGCGCATGGGACTCGAACGAATCGGAGAGTTTTTCACGGCAGTTGCGTGACGGGCCCGGAGCGATGGCGCTCCCTCGCCTGCGGCGGGTGAGGCGCGCTCCGGATCGCGCTGCCCCCTCTCCGAGCCCGTCACCCTGCTCAGCTCTTCGACTTCAACTGCTGGTACTCCGCCTTGGAGAGCAGGCCGTCGCGGTCCACGTCGGCTTTGTCGAATGTCGTCATCAGGCCTTCGTGGGTGGAGGCCTCCTTCATCGTGATCTTGCCGTCACCGTTGGCGTCGACCTCGTCGAAGGTGGGTAGTGCCGCCATTGACGCACCGGCGAATACGGCCAGTATGATTCCAAGTGCAGTCTGCTTTCCCATTGTTATCTCCTCTTTCCTTAAGTTGCATCGACAATCCCTCGATACCATGGGGGATGTCCGGTTACTCTGGAGCAAGATGCATGCCAGCTGCGCGGGATCGACACGAGAGCGAGGGATCGCGCGGGTTCCATGGGAAGGGAGTCAGGCCGTAGTGCAGGGCACGCGTTGTTTCACGTGCGTTCTGTCGGGATTCCGTGACGCCCTGGCGGCGTATCGGCCGTTCGTCGTCGCAGGCTGACGACAATCGAATGGAGTCAGAGGCCGGGCGCGCCGGGGTCAGTGGGCCAGCCCGCGCCGTCCCTGCTTGAATTGATTCAACAGTTCCGTCGTCAGATCCTCGAGATCCGACGTTGTTCCTTCGTCGGCGTACACCGTCCGCGTCTGTAAATCGACGAGATAGACGTCCACGTGCACCTTGATGCACTGGGTCCCGGTCGCGCTGTACCAATACAGCAACGCGCCATCCAGCTTCTCCTTGCGGCCGAGGACGTACAAACGCTCGGCGCGAGGCTCTTTGTTGATGCCGGATGCCTGCCAGCTGTCGTCGATGCCCGTCGACGTCGCCACGAACTCCAGATCGCCATCGACTCTGAGGAAGCGATCTCCGAAGCGTTCGATCTCGGTCACCGGATCGTCGGGGCTGCAGGTATTCGCGCCCGTCACGGGTGCCATCGTCATACGGTACGGAGGCTTCGCGATGGGACGTCGGCCATCGTAGGCGGCCCTGCCGTCGCGCAATAGCTGCCGAGCGGGGGCGATACTCGGTGTGCCGGCATAGATGGTGTTGGCTTCGTCGACCAGGGATTCCGCCGCATCGAACTGATAGTCCTCGATCTGCTCGAGTGCGAGCTCCACGTGGCGCTCTGCGATTCGGCGAATGCCGGCATCGGCGCTCTCGTTCTGGGGATCCATGTCTAGAACGGATTTGTAAATCGACAGTGCGTTGTCGTTCGGCGGTGATGTGAGTCGGTCCTCGGTGAGCGCTTCCTCGGCGGACGCGAGCAGAGCGGAGATCTCTTGTGCCTTCTTGAAGTCCGCTTCGAGCTTCGCGGCGACGACGGCTTCCTGTTCCACTCGCTTGCGCTCGATCTCGGCTTCGCGCTCCAACTTGATTTGACGCCGCTCCTCTTCCGCCGCGAGTCGAGCGGTTTCCAATCGCTTGCGTTCCTCCTCGGTCGCGCGGCGGGCGGCCTCCATACGCTGGCGTTCTTCTTCCGCCGCTTGCCGGGCCTCGGTCTTGATGCGTTGCTGCTCTTCTTCGTTCGCCTGCTTGCGCTTGTCCAGCGCGATGCGGGCGGCGGAGATGCTCTCCGCGCCGGGGCTGACCGCTCCGGCTTTGTTGAGGTAACTCTTGGCGAGATCGAAGTTGTTCTCGTTCGCCGCGGCTTTCGCCAGCACCAGATAGCGGGTGAGTATGTCGTGCAGGCCGGTCAGCGCCGCCTGGTTGGCGGGGTCCAGCGCGAGTACCGCGCGGTAACGTGAGAAAGCATTCTGATCCGGTGGCGTGGTGAGCCGGTCGGCAGCGAGGTCCGCAGTGGCCTCGCGCAGCAGCCGTTCGATATCGGCCCGCTTGCGTTCGAATTCGGCGGCGGCGCGCGCCTTCGCGAGCTCGGCCTCGTGCTCGGCCTGCTCGGCCGCACGTTGCTCGTCGATGCGCGCCTGCTTCTCGATCTGCGCCTTTCGCTCGGCGGCCTTCGATGCGGCGAGGAGATCCGCGCTCGGTGTCTTCTCCGTCTCCTCGACCGCGGCGGTCGGTCCTCGCGGGGTATCGCGCTTTCCGGGTTGGGTGAGCATGTACCAGGCGCCCATGGCGGCGACGATCGCGACGACGGCGGAAACCTCCGCGAAGCGGCGGGCGAAGCCGGGGCCCTTGCGCTTCTTCTGGTTTCCGTTGCCGTTGCCCTTCGACGGGGCAGGTGGCGCGATGCGGTCGGTTGCCACCATGCCCTCGGCCGCGCGTCCCGACGCCGTTCCCGAGGTGCGAGCGGACATCTTCCCCGAGGCGCGCCCACTCGTCCCGGTGCCGCGAGAGGCCCCGCCGGCGGGTGCGGCACTCGGATCAGTTACCTCGGTGCGGACCTCGGTAGGTGCCGCGCGCGCGAAGTCCGTCGTGACGTTCGGCACCAGCGTCGGCGCGGGCCGGGTGTCGCGGCCCGCGAGAACCTTGCGCCACTCGTCCACCGACTGGGGTCGGTTCTCCGGCAGGAATTCCAGAGCCCAGTCGATGGCGCTCAGGAATCCCGGGGAGTATTCGTCGGACGCCGTCTCGCTCACCGGCTTCAGGATGTCCTGGCCGCCCATGACCCCGTTGACGCGGGCCATGGCGTCGGGGGGGCCGCTTCCCGTTACCGCGCGATACAGGGTGGCGCCCATGGAATAGATGTCTGTCCAGGGCCCCTGCTTCTTCTCGCCTGCCGTGGACGTGTCGTACTGCTCGAAGGGTGCGTAGCCCGGCGTCACCAGCGCGGTCAGGGTGCGGGTGGCGACGCCGATGGCCTGGCGTGCGGAGCCGAAATCCAGCAGCACCGGCGTGCCGTTCTCACGTAGATAGATGTTGTCCGGCTTGATGTCTCGATGGATAAATCCCGCTTCGTGAACGACCTTCAGTCCGTCGAGCAACGGCATGACGAGGGAACGCAGCTTCGCCTCTCCGCTGATCTTCTTCGCCTTGAGGAGCTTCTCGAGGCTTTCGCCGCGCTCGTACTCCATCACCATGTAGGCGGTGCTGTTTGCCTCGAAGACGCTCATCACCCGCACGACGTTCGGGTGGCGGAACTTCGCCAGCGTGCGCGCCTCGGTGACGAAGCGATTGAGTCCCCAGCCGTAGGTGTCGCCGTGGTCCTCGGAGATCGGGTGCACCTGGCTGTCGCTGCTGCGCGTGGCGAGCTCGACGGGGAGAAACTCCTTGATCGCGACCCGCTGATCCAGGTTCGTGTCGAGCGCGAGATAGGTGATGCCGAAGCCGCCCTTGCCGATCACCGAGCCGATCACATACCAGTGCAGCTTGTAGCCGCTCGGCAGAGCGTTGTGATGCCTCTCTCTCGCCATGAAGATGCGTCCCCAATGCGGCAACAACCGCGCTATCCGGCCTCCTCTATGCCGGGGAGTGCCGGTATGTCATCGAGGTTAGCAGAATGCGCCCGCCGGCGGCGTTACGCAGCCCATGGAGAAGAAAGCGTGTCTCCGGCCCGGGAGGCCGGCGACCGCCTGGCGGCCTCAGCTGGCCCGGCGGACGTCGCCGGTGAAGTAGTCCCGCGCCGTGTCGACGACCCGGTCGATATCCGCGCCGTCGACGTCCAGATGGGTCACCAGGCGCATGGGACTCGTGGCCGGGATGACGATATCCCGCTCCCGCATCGCCCGGGAGAAGCCCGGCGCGTCGGCGTCGCCCTCGTCGTTGCGAAGCGTGGCGATGACCATGTTGGTCTGCACCGCTCGGGGGTCCACCTCCAGCTCGTCGATGGCGGCGAGGCCCTCGGCGAGGCGCTGCGCATTGGCGTGGTCCTCCGCCAGGCGGTCCACGTGCTCCTCCAGCGCGATCAGACCGGCGGCGGCCAGGACGCCGACCTGGCGCATGCCGCCGCCGAGCATCTTGCGCCCGCGGCGGGCGGTCTTGACGAACTCCGCCGTGCCGCAGAGCAGCGAGCCCGCCGGGGCGCCCAGGCCCTTCGAGAGGCAGATCTGCACGCTGTCGAAGCCGGCCGTGATGGTGTCGACGGGGACCCCCAGCTTGACCGCCGCGTTGAAGACCCGCGCCCCGTCGAGATGCAGGGCGAGACCGTGCTCGTCGCACAGCCGGCGGGCCCGCGCCATGTAATCCAGGGGCAGGACCTTGCCGAGCTGCGTGTTCTCCAGGCACAGGAGCTTCGTGATCGCGTAGTGGTAATTGTCGGGCTTGATGACCGCGGCAACCTGGTCGAGATCCAGGGTCCCATCGCTCTGGAAGTCCAGGGGCTGGGGCTGGATACCGCCCAGCGCCGCGGCGCCGCCGCCCTCCGTGCGGTAGGCATGGGAGAGCTGGCCCGCGATGAACTCGTCGCCGCGCTGGCAGTGGCTGAGCAGGGCGAGCAGGTTCCCCTGGGTGCCGCTCGCGACGAAGAGAGCCGCCTCGTGGCCGAGCATCTCGGCCGCGCGGGCTTCGATGCGGTTGGCGGTGGGGTCCTCGCCATAGACGTCGTCGCCCACGTCGGCCTCGGCCATGGCCCGGCGCATCGCCTGGGTGGGCCGGGTAACGGTATCGCTGCGCAGATCGATGGTCTTCATGATTCCCCCGTTGCCAGGTCGCCGATATTACCAGTTGCGGCGCCGCAATCCTGCAGACACGCGAGGGAGGGATTATGCTTTCCGACAGGGTCCCGGGTCGGGTAGCCCATCGGGAAGGGAACATGAGCGACGATCAGCAGACCAGGCGGACCCTCATCCTCACCGGCGCGAGCCGGGGAATCGGTCACGCCACCGTGAAACGCTTCTCCAGCGCCGGCTGGCGGGTCATCACCTGCTCGCGGCAGCCCTTCCCGGAGGATTGTCCCTGGGAGGCGGGACCCGAGGATCATATCCAGATCGATCTGTCCGACCGCGACGGCCTCGATGCCGGGATCGCCGAGATGCGATCGAGGCTCGACGGCGGCACCCTGAGTGCGCTCGTGAACAATGCCGGGGTCTCGCCCAAGGGAGGGGACGGGGAGCGTCTCGGCACCCTCGACTGGGATGCCGGCACCTGGCAGCAGGTCTTCCAGGTGAACTTCTTCGCCCCCATCGCATTGGCCCACGGTCTGCTGGAAGAGCTGAAGGCGGGGCAGGGCACGGTCATCAACATCACCTCCATCGCCGGCAGCCGCGTGCACCCCTACGCGAGCAGCGCTTACGCGACCTCCAAGGCAGCGCTCGCCGCCCTCACCCGGGAGATGGCCGCGGACTTCGGGCCTCTCGGGGTCAGGGTGAATGCTATCGCCCCCGGGGAGATCGAGACCGCGATGATCTCCCCCGGGACCGAAGCGCTGGCGGAGCAGATCCCCCTGCGGCGCCTGGGGACACCGGAGGAGGTCGCCAGCACCATCTATTTCCTGTGCTCGCCCCAGGCCAGTTACGTGACCGGCACCGAGGTGCACATCAACGGCGGCCAGCACGTCTGACGGCACCCAACCTCGCGCAGTTCTCCTGTAGGAGCGAGCTTGCTCGCGAACGTTTCGTGCTCGACAATGTTCGCGAGCAAGCTCGCTCCTACAGTACAATCCCATGATCTTTCATCGAGGAGCCGTCATGAGTCACGCCCCCAATTCCCTTGCCGCCAGAGACGTGGCCTATGCCATGCATCCTTACACGAACCTCGCCGTGCACGAGGAGCGGGGCCCGACGGTGTTCACCCGGGGAGAGGGGATCTACATCTGGGACGACGAGGGCAACAAGTACCTGGAGGGGCTCGCGGGCCTCTGGTGCACGGGACTCGGCTACAGCGAGCAGCGCCTGGTCGATGCGGCGGTCAAGCAACTCGGCACGCTGCCCTTCGCACACACTTTCGCTCACCGGTCCACTATTCCGGTCATCGAGCTGTGCGAGGAGTTGATCAAGATCGCGCCGGGGAACATGAGCAAGGTGTTCCTGGTCAATTCCGGGTCCGAGGCGGTGGACGCCGCCATGAAGATGATCTGGTACTACAACAACGCGCTCGATCGCCCCGAGAAGAAGAAGATCATCTCACGCATGCGTGGCTATCACGGCGTGACCATCGCGGGCGGCAGCCTTACGGCGATCCCGCTCATGCAGAACGATTTCGATCTTCCCATCGACCGCATCCTGCATACGGACACACCGTGCTACTACCGGTACGGCCAGGAGGGCGAAAGCGAAGAGCAGTTCGCGACGCGGCTCGCGGACAATCTGAACGATCTGATCGAGGCCGAGGGCCCGGACACCGTGGCGGCTTTCGTCGCCGAGCCGGTGATGGGGGCGGGCGGCGTGCTCACTCCGCCGGCGACCTACTTCGAGAAGGTGCAGAAGGTGCTCGAGCGTCACGACGTGCTCATGGTCGCGGACGAGGTAATCTGCGGTTTCGGCCGGACCGGCAACATGTGGGGCTCGGAGACCTATCGTATCAAGCCGGACATCGTCACCTGCGCGAAGCAGTTGTCGTCGGCATATCTGCCCATCGCCGCGACAATGATCTCCGATCCCATCTACCAGGCTTTCGTCGAGCAGAGCCGCAAGCTCGGCGCCTACGGATCCGGCCATACTTACGGTGGGCACCCGGTGTCGGCGGCGGTCGCGCTGGAGACGTTGAAGATCTACGAGGAGCGCGACATCGTCGGTCACGTGCGTGAGGTGACGCCGAGATTCCAAACCCGTCTGCAGGGGCTTGCGGGACATCCTCTCGTCGGCGAGGCGCGGGGAATCGGCCTCATCGGCGCGGTGGAGATTGTCGCCGACAAGGCGAGCAAGGAACAGTTCCCGGCGGAGGTGAAGGCCGGCGCCATCATCGCGGAGAAGATCTTCGAGAACAATCTCATCGTGCGCGGCCTGCCCGGCGACGCCGTCGCCACCTGCCCGCCGCTCATCATCGACGAGGCCCAGATCGACGAACTCTTCGACAAGTTCGAACGCGGCCTCGACGACGCGGCAAAGTCCCTGAAGGGATAAATCTTCGTAGGTTGGGCTGAGCGCAGCGAAGCCCAACATGCAGGCCGACACGCCGGGCTTCGCTGCGCTCAGCCTGACCTATACGGTTGCCTGGATGACGTAGTCGACCTTGTCGGCGAACCATTCCGGGTGCGCGTCGAAGACCTCTCGGCTGACGATGGCGTCCTTGTCGAGAGCATGATCCACCGCGAGTATCCCGTTCAGGTGATCGATCTCGTGCTGTAGCAGCTCCGACGTCGCTTGATCGAGCCGATCCATCACCTGCGTATCACCCGCGTCGTCCGTATAGCGCACGGAGATCCCGCGATGCCGGCGCACGCGCACCAGGAGAGACGGGAAGCTCATGCAGTCGTCCCACATGGTGAAGGACTCCGGCGAGCTCCAGGTTATCTCCGGATTGATCATCGTGAATGGTCCGTCGCCGAGGTTGACGGCGATGAAGCGTTGCGTAACGCCGATCTGCGGCGCGGATATAGCACGGCCGAAGCCGTGCTCGGCGCGGAACGCTTCCAGCGTCGCGTGCAGGCGATCGCGGTGCTGTTGGAAGTCCGGACCGGACATATCCTCGACGGGCCTGCATACTTCGCGCAGTCCGGGGTCGCCGAGCAGTAGCACGTCCGCGGGCGGTGTTTCGTTCATGCTGCTTTCCAGATTGGCAATCCGAAGGCGAAGGTGGTGCCTTCCCCGAGGTGGCTTCTGACGTCGAGCTCGCCGCCGTGCAGCTCGACGATGCGCCGGGCGATGGCGAGGCCGAGGCCCGCGTGGCCATTCCCGGATGGCTCCCGGCGCGCCTGGTAGAAGGGCTCGAAGATGCGCGGCAGATCGGTCTCGGCGATCCCCTTGCCGGTGTCGGCGACGCACAGTATCACCTGCTGCGCGTCTCTGCGCACCGGGATCCGCACGGTGCCGCCGGCCGGCGTGTGGGTCAGCGCGTTGTCGATGAGGTTGTCGAGGACCCGCTCGACGAGCGCGATGTCGGCGGACACGAGAGGCAGGTCCGCGTCCAGTTCCATCGCCAGGCTGACGTCCCCCGCACCCGCCTTCAGCTGAAACTTCTGTATCACGTCCTGGACGAGTTCCGGCAGCGAGAACGGCTCGCACTGGGGCGATTCCTCCTGGGCCTCGAGCTTTGCAAGCTCGAAGAGCTCCCCCACCAGGCGGGTGAGGTGCTCGCTCTGGCGGAGCACGATGGCGAGATAGCTCGCGCGCTCCTCGGGCGTCAGCGTGTCTTCCTTGAGCTTCAATGTCTCGAGGTAGCCGTGCAGGGCTGCCAGGGGCGTGCGGAGATCGTGGGAGACCTGGGCGACGAGGTCCCGGCGCAGAGCATCCTGCTGCTTGAGCTCCTGGATCTGCTCGACGATGCGTCCCGCCATCTGATCGAATGTCACGCCCAGCCGGTCCACCTCGTCGGGCGCCTTCAGCGCGGGCTTCTGCAGATAATGGGAAGGTTCGCTGAAGTCGCTGAGCCGGAACGTGTCCATGGCGGCGGTCAGGCGCTGCAGTCGACGCGTGAGCAGCCGGAAGACGATGAGCCCGGCGAGGAGCCCGAAGCCGAGGGTGGCCGCGACCGCCCACGCGCTCAGCCGCGCGAAGTAGCTGCCGGCGGCGAATGCGTCGACGAAGTCGTACATCTCGCCCCGCAGCACCACGTACAGATAACCCTGGGGCGATTCCGCCGAGGGGACCGGGGTCACGGAGAAGACCTTGTGTCGTTCGTGGCTGCGCGGATCGTCACCGAGCAGCGGGAAGCTCGCCGAGTCGTCGAGGAAGGCGCGAATGGGCTCGAGTGAGACGTGCTTGCGCTTCACCTTTCCCGGATCGGCGGAGTAGGAGAGGATGCGGCCATCGAGATCCAGCAGGTAGATCTCGATGCTCGGGTTGATCTGCATGTAGTCGTGGAACATGGACTTGAGCGCCGGCTCGTTGAGTCGGCCCTCGGCCACGAGATCCCGGTCGGCGACCAGGTTGAAGGCCAGATCCCGATTGACCTGTTGGTTGACCTCGGCGAGGTAGTGACGGGTGGCGGACAGGCTGACGAGCGCGTAGACGAGCCCCATGGCGGCGATGAGCACCACGAGTCCCAGGGCGAGCTTGGCGTACAGCGTCCGGATCACGACTCACCCCTGGGATTCGGCGAACTTGTAGCCGACGCCCCACACCGTGAGGATGTAGTCGGGCTTGGCGGGATCGCTTTCGATCTTCGCGCGCAGCCGATTGATGTGGGAGTTGACCGTGTGCTCGTAGCCTTCGTGGTTGTAGCCCCACACCTGGTCGAGCAGTTGCACACGGTTGAAAACCTGGCCCGGGTTACGTGCGAAGTGCGCGAGCAGCTCGAACTCCTTGGCGGTCAGGGTAATGTCGGCCCCGTCGATCGACACGAGACGCTTGCCGATGTCGATGCGCATCGCGCCACGCTCGATGGTCTCGTTCTCCGCGCTGCCCGAGGGCTCGGGGGAGAGGGCATCGACGCGGCGCAGCAGCGCCTTCACCCGCGCCACCAGCTCGCGCACGCTAAAGGGCTTCGTCAGGTAGTCGTCGGCGCCAGTCTCCAGACCGCGCACGCGATCGAGCTCGGTGGATTTCGCCGTCAGCATGAGTATCGGCACGTATCCCGGCAGGCGGCGGATATCGCGGCAGACCGAGAGACCGTCCTTTCGCGGCAGCATGATGTCGAGCACGACGAGCTCGTAGCTCCCCTCTTTGAATTTTTCCAGACCCTTGACCCCGTCGTCGGCGATATCGGCATCGCAGTCCACGTCGCGCAAGTGCAATTGCACCAGCTCCGCGAGGGTCGGATCGTCCTCGATAATGAGCGCCGCGCGGGTCATCGGCTATAGATTAATGAGTGGGGCGTCGGCACGCGATGCCCGGCGTGACGATGTGACTGAATCGTGACTTTTGGCGTGACCTCTGGCGTACCTATGGCACGGACCGCCGGCACTACGCCGCCAGCTCGCCGCTGATTGCTCGCGCATACAACCCCTCCAGATTCGCCACGGTCAGCTCCACGGGATTGGTCGGCGCGGTCGGATCGACCACCGCCATCTTCGCGAGACGCGGGATCAGGTCGTCCGTGACGCCGAGGTCGGCAAGGGTGTGCTGGATGCCGATGGTCTCGCGGAGATCCAGAACCCACGCCCTCACGCTGGCTCCCGACGGGTTCGGGAGATCCAGGTAGCGGGCCAGCGCCGTCAGCTTCTCCTCGATGACCTCAGCGTTGAACGCGAGCACGTAGGGCATGACGACACCGTTGGTGAGGCCGTGGTGGGTGTCGAGGAGCGAGCCGCAGGGGTGGCTCAGCGAGTGCATGGCGCCGAGACCTTTCTGGAACGCGGTCGCGCCCATGGACGAGGCTACCTGCATGTTCCCGCGGGCCTGCAGATCGTTGCCGTAGGCGCAGGCCGCCGGCAGCCAGTTCTTGATGAGTCGCATGCCCTCCACGGCGACCCCTTCGGCCATGGGATGAAAAAGCGGGCTGCAGTAGGCCTCCATGTTGTGGGAGAGCGCGTCCATCCCGACCGCCGCGGTGAGGTGCGCCGGCAGTCCGGCCGTCACCTTCGGATCCTCGATGACGATGACCGGCAGCATCTTCGGGTGGAATATGATGCGCTTGGTGTGGTCTTCGAGGTTTGTGATCACCCCTGCGCGGCCCACCTCCGAGCCGGTGCCGGATGTGGTGGGGACGGCGATGACCGGCGCGATGCCGTCCGCGTTCGCCCGCGTGTACCAGTCCTCGCGATCCTCGAAATCCCAGATGGGGCGGGTCTGTCCGACCATCAACGCGATGCACTTGCCGACGTCCATGGCGCTGCCGCCGCCGAAGGCGACCACGCCGTCGTGGGCGCCTTCGCGGTAGGCGTCGAGACCGGCGTCGACGTTGGCCTCGACGGGATTCCCCTGCACGTCGGAGAAGAGCGCGGCGCCGAGCCCGGCGTCGGTCAGCATGGTGACGGCGTCCTGGATCATCGGCAGGGGCGCGAGGCCCTTGTCGGTGACGACAAGCGGCCGTTCGATACCCGCCTCACGGCAGGCCGCGGGCAGCTCCGCGATGCGGCCGACCCCGAAACGGATGTTGGTCGGGAATCCCCAGTTGCCGCGCATGTTGTCCGGTTGCGTACTCATATCTTGGTCCGTAGATGAAATGACATGGGTCGGGTCAGCTGCTCGTAGCCGACCCGCGAGAGGGTGCAGCCGTGCCCGGAGTCGTTGACGCCGGTCCAGGCAAGCGCCGGGTCCAGGTAGTCGCAGCGATTCATGAACCAGGTGCCGGTGGCGACCCGCTCGCCGATTGCGAGGGCCGCGTCCGCGTCGTTGGTCCATACTGACGCCGTCAAGCCGAACGCGCTGTCGTTCATGAGCTCGACGGCCTGGTCGTCGGAGTCGACCTTCATAATGCCGACAACCGGCCCGAAGCTCTCTTCGGTCATCACTTCCATGCCGTGATCGACGTTCACCAGCACCTGTGGCGCGAGATACGCCGAGCCCTCACGATCGGCGGTGAAATTCGAAGGATCGATGAGCGCCTTCGCGCCGGCCGCCGTCGCCGCGGCGATCTGTTTGCGCACGTGCTCCGCGGCGGAGGGCTTCACGAGCGGGCCGAGGTTGGTCTCCGGGTCCATGGGATCGCCCAGGCGATAGGCGCCGACCAGCTCGGCGGCGCCCTCGACGAATGGGTCGTAGACATCTGCGTGTACGTATACGCGTTCGATGCCGCAGCAGGATTGACCTGAATTGAAGAACGCGCCGTCGATCACGTTCTCGATCGCGTGGGCGACGGTGGCATCGGCGCGCACGTAGGCCGGATCCTTGCCGCCGAGCTCGAGGCCGACGCCGATGAAGCGCCCCGCCGCGGAGCGCTGCACGGCATGGCCGGCCGGCACCGAGCCGGTGAAGGCGACGAAATCGACGCCGTCGCTCTCGATCAATCCGAGCGCGGCGGCATGACCGAGATGCAGGTACTGGAAGACGCCGTCCGGAAGGCCGGCGCTCGCGAAGGCCGCGGCGAAACGCTCGGCACAGAGCGGCGTCTGGGCCGAATGCTTGAGCAACACCGTGTTACCGGCGGCCAGCGCGGGGATGATGGAGTTGACGGAAGTCAGGTACGGGTAGTTCCAGGGCGCGATGACGAACACCACGCCAACGGGAACCCGGCGCACGAAGCGTGTGAAGCCTTCCTTCGGCTCGACGGCAATGTCCGCCAGCGTGTCTGGCGCGATGGCCAGCATGTGCCGGGCCCGTTCCTCGAAGCCCGCGATCTCCCCTGGCGTCTGGGACACAGGGCGTCCCATCTGCCAGCTGATCTCCGCCGCGATAGCGGGCCCGTCGGCCACGAACGCGTCCACCGCCTTCCCGAGCAACGCGCAACGCTCCTCGACCGGAGTGCGGGACCACTCCTTTTGCGCCTCCCGGGCGCGGTCCAATGCCGTGGCAATCGCGGCATCGTCCGCGAGCGGCCGCTCCACGTAGACGCTGCCGTCCACGGGCGTGATGCATTTTAGAGTGTCAGTCATGATTCGATTGCTTCTCCGCGGCGCGGC
>CBDTYP010000032.1:0-16039 GCA_965364645.1 uncultured Gammaproteobacteria bacterium
CCCACAAGGTCGCCAAGTTCTCGGGGATCGGCTGCTCGTCGAAGACACCGGCCTATTTTATGGGTGCCGCCCACGGCATCAACGCGGTGCACGGCCGGATGCCGGCGGTCGCGACCGGATCGAACGCTGTCAACAGGAGTCTCTACTGTATCGGTGTCTCCGGCGATGGCGACTCGCTTTCGATCGGCCTCGGCCAGTTCGCGCACGCGTTGCGGCGCAACCTGAAGATGCTCTACATCATCGAGAACAATGGCGTCTACGGTCTGACCAAGGGACAGTTCTCCGCTTCGGCCGACGTCGGTACCAAGGCGAAGAAGGGTGAGGTAAATGAGCAACAGCCCATCGATCCGGTCGTCACCGCGCTCGGACTGGGCGGTACGTTCATCGCCCGCGGGTTCTCCGGCGACAAAGAGCAGCTCGTGCCGCTGATCAAGGCCGGATTGAATCATGACGGGTTCGCCATGCTCGACGTGCTCTCGCCGTGCGTGACGTTTAACGATCACGAGGACTCGACCAAGAGCTATGCGCACACCCGGCAGAATTTCCACCGCGCCATTCGAATGGACTTCGTCCCACCCGCGGAACCCATCAGCGCGCAGTCCGAGGAGGGCAAGCCCGTTTCAGTCGGGTTGCACGATGGTAGCCGCGTTCTGCTGCGCCAGACCGCCCACGACTACGATCCCACCGACCGTTCCCGGGCCTTCAGCTACATCCACGAGCATCAGGAGCGCGGGGAGATCGTGACCGGGCTCCTGTACATCGACGCCGACCGTGGTGACATGCACACCCTGGCGCATACCATCGAAGAAGATCTGGTCGATGTGCCCTTCGAGGACCTCTGTCCGGGTTCGGACGCCCTCGCCGAACTCCAGAATCGATACCGGTAGGGCTATCGTTTCGGTAGCAGCTTGGGTTTTCCGAGCTCGAAGCCCTGGGCATAGTCGACGCCGATCTCTCCGAGTGCCGCCAGGATCTCCTCGCTCTCCACGAACTCCGCGATGGTTCGTTTCCCCATGACATGGCCGATCTCGTTGATAGAACGCACGAGCTCTCGGTCGATGGGGTCGTCGACGATGTCCTTTACGAATACACCGTCGATCTTCAGGAAGTCCACGGGCAGGCTCTTGAGATAGGCGAAGGACGAAAGGCCGCTGCCGAAGTCATCCAGAGCGAATCGGCACCCAATCCGACGCAGCACCTCGATGAAGCGCATGGCACCGGACAGGTTGGCGATCGCGGCCGTCTCGGTTATCTCGAAGCAGACTTTCGTCGGTGGCAGCCCAGTCGAGGCGAGCTCGGTGGTCACGAAGATGAGAAAGTCCTCGTCTGCAAGGGAGACCCCGGACAGGTTGATGGAGCAGAGGAACAGCTTCTCCAGGTGCTCGGAATCCTGGGTCAGCAGCCGGAATGCCTCACGCACCACCCACCTGTCGAGCTTGACCGAGAGGTTATAGCGTTCCGCCGCGGGCAGGAACGCCTCCGGCGCGACGATGTCGCCGTCCTCGTCCCGCATGCGCAGGAGCAGCTCGTAGTGGGTTTCCTCCTCCGCCGAGGCGAAGAGAGGAACGATGGGTTGGCGCGCGAGCTCGAAGCGATTCTCCTCCAGCGCCGTCTGGATACGGGTTACCCAGCGCATCTCCCCATGGCGCCGGGCCACCTCCACGTCTCCCTCGTGATAGATATGGATGCGATTGCGACCGCCATCCTTGGCGGCATAGCAGGCGGCATCCGCCGCGCTCAAGATGCTGGAAACGGTCTCGCCTGTGCCCAGGATCGGCACTACGCCGATGCTCACACCGATGCCGAATATCTGCTTCTCCCAGGCGAAACGAAAATCCTCGATGGTCCGGCGCAGCGCGTTGGCGACACGCTCCGCGACGTGCATGGAGCAGTTCTCCAGAAGGACCCCGAACTCGTCGCCACCCAGGCGCGCGAGCGTGTCCTGGCGCCGCACCTGCTGTGCGAGCACACGACCGAGGCGTCTCAGTAGCTCGTCTCCGGCTACGTGCCCGCAGGTATCGTTGATGATCTTGAACTGGTCGAGGTCCAGATAGCAGATGGCGTGCTCACCGCGACCGCCCTCGGCGGACTTGAGCACGCGCTCCAGCCGGTTCTCGAACTCGTGGCGGTTCACCAGTCCGGTCAGGGCGTCGTGGGCCGCCTGAAAGCGAAGCTGCTGCGAAAGCGCGCGCGCCTCTGTGATGTCCTCCACCGCCGCGAGCACCCGTCGCCAGTCGTTCTCGTTAGCCTTCGCGAGCTCCATCGTCGTGCGCAGGTGGAAGCGTGCGCCGTCCAGGCGCAGATCCTCGCTCTCGGTCGTAATGCGCCGTTGTCCGTCGGCCAGACACTGCACCTCCTCGATGAAGGATGGCCAGGGGGCGTTGCGCAGTCTCCGGTGGTGCTCGTCGATGAGCTGTTGCTTGGTGTCCGCGTGATAGATCTTCAGCGTCGCCTGATTGACATTGAGCACCCTGATGCCGGCACCGGCTCTCTTGATCAGCTCCGGCCGTTCGCGGAACGCGCCCGCCACGTCGCTGACACCCTCGTCGTGCAGCTCGTCGACGATCTTCTTGACCTCGGACCAGTCCTCTTCCCAGAGGGAAATGGGCGCCGCCTCGAACAGGCTTCGATAGCGCTGCTCGCTCTGCTCCAGCGCCTCGTCCGCCTCCCTGCGCTCGGTCACGTCGATGCGGATCCCCACCAGATGCCCGTCGTCGGTCTGCTGGTCGCGGGTCTCTATCCAGCGTCCACCGATACCGGCTTCGATCATCGAGGCGCCGCTCTTCCACGCGGCGATCCGGTTTCTCACGAACTCCGCGCGATCATCGGGATCCGGAAAGAGCCCGGTCCTCTCCACGCAGGCCGCGACGAGCTCGTCCAGCGGCAGACCGGCATCGAGCAGATCGGTCATGTGCGGGTACATCTCGCGGTAGCGTGTGTTGTAGAGGATAGGACGATCTTCGTTGTCCATGAGGATGAAGCCGTCGTTCATGCTCTCGATGGCGCCGGTCAGGAGCTGCATCGTTTCCTGGGCCCTGGATTCGCTCTCGCGAAGCGCATGCTCCGCATCCTTGCGCCGGCTGATGTCGAGAGAAACCGTGACGATGCCGACGACCTGTCCCGGGTTGCTGCGCAGCGGCACCTTTGTTGTCAGCAGCGTCCTGTGAACGTCGTGCACGTCGCGAAACCGCTCCTCGAAGAAAGGCAGGAGCTTGCCCTCATCGACGACCTGCCGGTCGAGTCCCTCGGTGTAGGAGCCGTGCTCGGCGCCGAGGAGATCGGTCGCCGTCTTGCCCACAGCCTCCGCGCAGGTCGTGCCGTACAGCTCGGCCTGGAAGGCATTCATGATGATGTACTGGCCGCTGGTCTCCTTGACGTTGACCATCGCCGGTACCGCGTCTATGACGGCCTGCAGGGCCTCGCGGCTCTGGCTGAGGATCTCCGTTCCCGGCAGGCCCGGGACGCTGGCGAGCCCCGGCACCCCCTGATCGAGCAGGTCATCGGCGTCCTGGAGGTCGATATCGGCCGGCTTTCTCATGGGCTATCGGGCAGCGTAACCGTCAGGTGGCGGCGGGGCCGCGACGCAGGTCAAAAGTTTCAGTATTTTCCATTCGGGCCCGACTGAAAAATAGTAGCACAAGCGCCGAAACCTACCGGCCGCCCGCGCTTCCGTGTCCACTACGTAAGCGATGAGTAGAATAAGGGTAATCGGGTCGGCCGCCGGGCTTTGGAGCGGGATGGGCGATGGACGTTCGGTTCAGGAAGGCGGTCGACGGTGACTTGCAGGGCATGCAGGGGATCGCCACCCACACCATTGACATGAACTACCGGTCGTTCTTCGACGACGAAGCCGTGGACTGGTTCATATCCGGCCCCTCGGACGAGTACCTCCGTGAGAACGTCGGCGGCGCGACGGTCGTGCTGGCGGATGGGTCCATCGTCGGCTTCGCCGTGTGTAAGGGGGATCTGATCGATCTGCTCATCATTAACCATGAATCCCATCGCCGCGGTCTCGGTTCCGCGCTTCTAGCCCACTGCGAGGCGCAGCTCTTTCGCCGCTACGATTCCATCACGCTGCAGAGCTTCGAGGGTAACAGCAAGGCAAACGGTTTCTACCGAAAGCACGGCTGGGTGAGAACCGGCGCCGTTCCCGACACCATGTCCGGCGCGAGAAAGTGGATTCTCGAGAAGAAGCGCGATCCATAGTCTATAACGGGATAGGAGAGTGAAACGATGGCGTGGCCGTGGTTGACAGTGGCGGTGAAGACAATTCCCTGGGGGGCGCTCGTGCGCCGGGCACCGGACATCATCGATGCCGCGTCCGGCCTCCTGGCCACCCGGAAATCGGGGCCTGCGGAAGAGGACGCGGCGGCCAGGACGGAGTCTCAGTTGGGCGAGCTCCAGGAACGACTCGCGAGCCTCGAGTCCCACGACCGAGAGACCGCGGAGGTCGTCAATCAGATCGCGGAGCAGACCCGGGATCTGACCAATGGCCTGGGCATCCTGGCCGCCAAGGTGCGCGTGCTGTCGTTGGCTCTGGTGGTCACCGCCGCGCTCGCCATCATAGCGATCGGCATCTCGGTGGCGTGACGCCGTGACCAGGCGCGACACCGTGCTGCAGTTCCTGAAGTGCTTCAGCGACGCCGACGTCGATGGACTCGAGCGGCTGCTCACCGAGGATCTCCGCTTCTCGGGACCTTTCTACGACTTCGAGTCCCGGTACGCCTACATCCAGAGCTTGAAAGACGACCCTCCGGAGCCGTGCCGCCACCGGGTGCTAAGTCTCGCCGAGAGTGGCGACGACGTGTGTGTCTTCTACGACTACGAGAAGGCGGGCCAATCCATCACCGTCGCCCAGCTCTGCAGATTCAAGGGCGAGAGGATCGGCGAGATCCTCCTGGTCTTCGACAGCGGAGGCCTGAGCTAGGTCCCGGGAACTCCCGCGTTCTCCAGATAGCGTTCGAAGTCCCGGGCCTGTTCCAACGTATCGATCTCGATGTAGGGCTCATCGGTGACACCCACCGCGATTGCGTAGCCGTTCTCGGTTGCGCGCAGCATCTCGAGCTTTTCGGCGCTCTCCAGCCGCCCCGGCGCCAGGGTGGAGAATGTTTCCAGGAACGCCGCCGAGTAGGCATAGAGGCCGAGATGGATGAGGACGGCCGGAGTACCGTCCTCTGACTGCGTGTAGGCGCCGTCCGTGTCGCGGAAGTAGGGAATCGGCGCCCGGGAAAAATAGATGGCATTGCCGTCGTTGCCGCAAACCAGCTTCACATCCCCGGAGTCCGTGTAGACATCCTCCGGCGTGCGTTCGTTGAAGGCCGCGTACACTTCGAGCGGCGTCCCCAGGGTCGCCATGTCGACGCCGCCCTCGATGAGCTCCGCGAGGCTTCGAATCTGCGCGCCGGTCACCAGCGCCTGATCTCCCTGCACGTTGATGACGTAGTCGGCCTTCACCGTACGATTCGCCTCGGCGATTCGATCCGTGCCGCAGGTGTGGTTCGTGTCAGTCATGATGGCGTCGAAGCCCGCATCGGCGAGCGTGTCGCGCAGCCTCTCGTCGTCGACGGCGAAGAAGAGCGGAATCTCCGGCACCTCGTCCCGGATGCGCTCGGCGACCCACAGGACAACGGGCTTGCCGTGAATGCCGTGCAGCATCTTCTCGTGCAGACGCGTGGAGGCGAGTCTGGCGGGGACGAGTATCGCGGTCTTCCCCACGGGGCAACCCTCAGGCGAGTACCGTTCGCATCTTCTCCAGACGCTCGGTCAGCGCGGATTCGTCCCAGGAGAGCTTTATGAGCATGCAGACGGTGCGCCCCATTACCGCGTCCGACGCCGCGAGATCCCTGTCCGCCCAGTTCTCGCCGTAGCCGAGCTTGTCCGGCGCGAGTCCGCCCGGGCTCTTCATGGTCTTCAGGTGATCCCAGCGGCGATGGTAGTGCCAGTTGTTGTCGTACCAGTAGAAACACCCGTCGACCCCTGCCGCCACGAGATCCTTCGCCGCCTGCCGGGCTTCCTCCTCCGTCGGCATGAAGAAGCTCAGGAAGGTCGCGGAGTCGCCGTCCGGATCCGGGAGATCGCGGAACGACACGCGGTTCAGGCCCGCGAGGCCGTCCTTGATGAACGCCTTGTTGGCGCGCTGCATCTCGAGCATGCGGTCGAGCTTGCGCAGCTGGGCGATGCCGACGGCGGCGTGCAGCTCGCTGATGCGGTAGTTGGCGCCCACGTGGGGGTGTCCCTCGGCACCCCGGTCGGAGCCCACGTGGTCGTGGCCGTGGTCCGTGTACGCCTGGACGATCTCGTAGACCTCGGCGTCGTCGGTGATGATGCCGCCGCCCTCGCCACAGGTGATGGTCTTGACGTAGTCGAAAGAAAAGCAGCCGGCTTTGCCGAAGGTGCCGAGCGCCTTGCCGTCGAAGGTCCCGCCCAGGGCCTGGGCGGCGTCCTCGATGAGCACGACCCCGCGCTCCTCGCAGAGAGACGCGAGGGCGTCGATGCGTGCCATGGCGCCGCACATGTGCACGACGAGAACGGCCTTCGTCTTGTCCGTGATAGCCGCCGCCACGGCGTCCGGGTTCAGACACAGGGTCTCGTCGATATCCGCGAACACGGGCACCGCCCCCGCCATGAGTATCATCTCGATGTCGGCGACGAAGGTGAAGGGCGCGACGATGACCTCGTCGCCGGCGCCGACTCCGCAGGCGGCCAGCGCCGTGGCTACGGCGGCCGTGCCGCTGGAGCAGACGTGGGCGTACTCGCAGCCGAGGCGCTCCGAGAGCTCCTGCTCGAGGGTCAGAGCCTTCCAGTGGCCGTTGCGCGCGCCGTCGAAGCCATAGCGCATGAGCACGCCGGAGTCGAGGACGTCCTGGACCTCGCGGCGCTCTTCATCTCCGAATATCTCGAATCCTGGCATCGCTAAACCTCACTTTCGAAGGCGGTCATTCTAATCGCCGCGCTTTCCCATGACTACGGCAGCGCGAAGAAGGGCGCCGGGGTCATGAGCTTGTTCTCCTGGGATATCAGGTAGCCCGCCTCGGCGCTCATGCCGAGATAGGCGATCCAGTCCGCGTCCGCCTGCATTGCCGCGCGCTTCGCGGCGCGGTCGGCGGCGTCCTCGTACACCCAGATGTGGACGAAGCTGTTGACCGGCCCGGTCTCCGTGATGCCGTAGAACAGGGGCTTGCCGAGGTGACGCTGCTGCGCCGCCATGCCGTGCTGCTCGTAGAGTGCCATGTGTTTCGGCAATGTCCCCGGCTTGCAGGCATAAGTTCGATGATCGAATAGCATTTCAGTTCTCTCCCTCGAGGTCGTTATTTTCCGGAAGCCGCGCCTCGACGCCGCTCAGGCGCTCGTAGGCCTTGATCACGGCGGTGCAGCTCTCGTCGGCGTGGCCCATGATCGACGCCAGCGCGTAGGTCTGGTGGACCGCATCCGCCATGAAGGCCGGCAGGCCTGCCTGCTTCAGCCAATCCACGTAGTAGCCGACGTCTTTCATGGCGTTGGCGAGGGACATCAGCGGCTCGAAATCCCGCTGGAGCGTGGCGCGGCCGTAGAGATCCATCATGCCGCTCTTCCCTCCGGCGGCGGAGATGATGTCGATGACCTTGGTCATATCGAGATCCTCCCTGGCCGCGAGGGCGAAACCCTCGCACCACGATGCCACGTTGGCGAACGCGATGTAGTTGTGTATGAGCTTCAGCTTGATGGCGTGGGTGAGAGGGCCGACGTGAAACACGTTTTCCGCGTAGCATTCGAACAGCGGCCTCAGCTTCTCGAGCAGCTCCGCGGTGCCGCCGTAGAGCACGTTCACCTCGCCACGATCCGCATGCAGGGGTGTGCGCGTCATCGGCGCCTCGGCGAATTCGGCCCCGGTGGCGCGGACCGCGGCGTCGAGGCGCACGATGCTGTCCGGGTTGGTGGTCGTGTGCTCGACGACGATCTTCCCGGGGCCGAGGTGTTCGAGCGCGCCGAGAATAATGTCCTCGCTGTCGTCCGCCGTGTTGACGCACACCATTACCACGTTGCTGCTGGTCACCAGATCGTTCACGGACGCCGCCGCCCGCGCGCCGCGGCCGACGGCTACGTCGACGACCTTCGCACGCCGGTCTAACACCGACACCGGGACGCCGTGGGCGAGCAGGTTCTTGACGAGCCCCGCGCCCATGCCGCCGAGGCCGACGAATCCGACAGAGTCGGTAGTAGTCATTTGTTCCCCTCTCGATTTCTTGTTATTTGATTCTCAGACGATCGACCGCGTTCGGGTCGAAAGTAAACCCGAGACCACTACCCTCGGGCATGGCCACGCGGCCGTCGCTAATCTGCATCCGCTCCTGATAGAGACCCTGAAACCACGGCATGTGCTCGAGATAGATGCAGTTCGGCGCCGAGCCGGCGATACACAGGCTCTGCTCGCTGAAGATGTGAGGGGACACCGGCACGTCGTGGGCGGCGGCCAGGTTCGCGGCCCGGCGAAACTCCGTCAAGCCGCCGATGCGTTGCAGATCCGGCATCAAGATGTCCGCCGCCCGCGCCTTCAACATGTCGGCCATGCCGTAGCGTGTGTACTCCGTCTCGCCGGAGGCGATGGGCGTGTCCAGCGCGGCCGCGACGGCGGCGTGGCCCTCGAGATCCCAGGCGGGCACGGGCTCCTCGAACCAGAAGAGATCGAACGCTTCGAGACGCCTGCCGAGGCGGATGGCGTGACTCGCGTCGAATCCCTGATTGGCGTCGGCCATCAACGCGATGTCCGAACCGACGGCTTCGCGCACCGCCGCCACCCGCTCCACGTCCTCGTCGATGCGCTCCTTGCCGACACGGACCTTCATCGCGCGGAAGCCCGCGGCGACGAACCCGCGCGCCTCCTCGACCAGCTCGTCGATGGAGAGCGACAGCCACAGCCCCCCGCTCGCGTAGACGTCGACCGAGTCCCGGCACGCGCCGAAGAGCTTGTGCAGCGGCTGCCCGGCGGCCTTGCCGACGATGTCCCAGCAAGCCGTGTCGAGGGTCGAGATGGCGAAGATGGTGATGCCCTTGTGGCCGAAGAAGTTGATGTCTCGCCACATGGCCTCCCACATGGCCTCCACGTCGTGGGGATCCCTCGCCGTCACGTGGTGGGCGAGGCTCTCGATCATCCCCTGGAGAACGTCCAGGCGCGCCGCGTTCATGGTGAAGTTGTACGCCTCGCCGCTGAGGCCTTCGTCGGTGGTGAGCGTCGTCAGCACGCAACCGACGGAACGCACGTCGTGGATGGCCGTTCGCAACGGCTCGTCCAGCGGGATCTCGACCTGGACGCATTCGACGCCTGTGATCTTCATCGGCGGGCTCGGTCAGGTCTCGATATGGGCGGGCTTCCCCGCGACGCCGTCGTAGAGGATGTCCTGGCGGAGCTGCATGATGCGCGCGTGCTCCGCCAGGGCGTCGGCGTCCATGTCACGCTTCGGCGGTTTTTCGAGCACGAAGTTACCGAAACGATCCTCGCCGCGCACCAGTAAGGCGCTGTCGCGCTCGCCGTTCACCTGGCGCACGTGAGGCGCGATGTAACGCATCGCGACACCGATGCGGCGATCGCCGGAGTTGTTGGGCTCCGATGCGTGCACCGTGCGCACGTTGTGCAGCGAGATCTCGCCGGGAGCGAGCTCGATGTAGGCCGCCTCGGACTCGTCCACCTCGACGGCGATCTCCTGACCGCGGGTGAGCAGGTTGTGCTCGGCGAGGGTATCCCGGTGGGGGATCTGCTCCCGGGTATGGCTGCCGGGGATCATCTTCATGCAGCCGCTCTCCCGGGTGGCGGGGGACAGCGCGACCCAGGCGGTGACCACGTCCGGCTTGTCGAGGCCCCAGTAGGTGGAGTCCTGATGCCAGGAGACGTAGCCGGGATCCCGGGCATCCTTGACGAACAGGCTGGTGCCCCAGCACAAGACGTCCGGGCCGAGCACATCCGCGACGGCATCGACGATGCGTTCGTGACGCACCAGCTCCGAGACCCAGGTCTGCAGCAGGTGGATCTTCTGACCCTTCGAGAGGGTGTACCAGCCGTCGTGGGCGCGCTCGTAGTCCTCGAATCGGCGCCGGTACGCCGCCGCGTCCGCCTCGGACAGCGCGGGAACGGGCGACACGAACCCATCGCGATGGAACGCGCCGACTTGAGTCTCGCTCAGCAACTCGGGCATCGCGTACAGTCCCCCTCCCGCGGCAGGCAGTCATTCTAACAGGCGCCGGATGCAGACCGTATAATGCCGGGAATCCCAGGGAGAATGCCCATGTCGACAATGGATCCACGCACCACCGTCCCGAGGCCAATTGCGGCGCTCGCCATCGTGCTACTCGGCGCAGCTCTCGCCGCGTGCCAGAGCTCTGCCGGCAAGGGGGCGGCCCAGGGCGCGGGCACCGGCGCCATCGCGGGGGCCGTCGGCGGCGCGGTCACGGCGCTGGTGTTCGGCGGCGATCCGGTGGAGGCCGCGGCCCGCAGCGCCGTGTGGGGCGCGTCCGCCGGCGCCGCCACCGGCGCCATTGCCGGCAGCCAGGCCGACAGCCAGGCCAAGAAGCAGGCGGAGCAGAAGAGCCACGCGGAGACCGAGGCCGAGCTCGCGAAGCTCCGGGAGGAGATCGGCGAGGAGAACTTCGCGGGCCTCGCGTCCCTGGCAGACTGCAAGCACGACGAATCCCTGAAAGCCGCCGCCAAGGGAAAGCGGTCGAACAATCCCAACCACGCCCTCGCGGGGCTGTGGCTCGAGATTCTCAACTACGCGGACAGCGGCCGGGAGCCCAAGGCCCGGGATCTGTTCCCGACGCTCGTCAAGCAGGACTGGAACATCGAGACGACCGCACAGGCGGAGACCAAGATGCGCGAAGGGATCACCGCTCTCGGCAACATCCGTGAGGAGTACGACAGGCCGCGTGTCTGCGCCACGTGAACGCTGACGCAACCCGCACGCTGACCGGGCGATCCGCCTTCCTCGCGATCCTCGAGGACGAGGGCGTCACCCATCTGTTCGGCAATCCCGGCACCACGGAGCTGCCCATCATGGATGCGTTGGTGGAGCACCCGGACATGCGCTACGTGCTGGGGCTCCAGGAATCCATCGTCGTCGCCATGGCGGACGGCTACTCCCGCGCATCGGGCCGGCTGTCCGCCTGCAACGTGCACGTGGCGCCAGGTCTCGGCAACGCCCTCGGATCCCTCTACAACGCCGCCTGGTACGGATCGCCGGTCATCGTCACCGCAGGCCAGCAGCAGCTCGGCTTCGGTCTGACGGAGCCGCTGCTCTCCGGACCCCTGGTGGCCATGGCGACGCCGCTGGCGAAGTGGGCGGTGGAGGTCACGCGGCTCGAGGATCTGCCGTTGATCGTGCGCCGGGCCGCGAAGATCGCGCTGACGCCGCCGACGGGCCCGGTCTTCATCTCCCTGCCCGGCGACATCCTCAACGACGAGACGCCCCTGGCGCTCGGAGAGGTCACGCGGGTGGAGACCACCACGCTGCCGGACAGGGAGAGCCTGGAGCGCCTCGCCGATCGGATGCTGGCGGCGGAGAATCCGGTGATCGTCAGCGGTCACGAGGTGGCGACCGGCGATGCCCTGGACGAGGCCGAGTCCCTGGCCGAGCTCCTGGGGGCACCGGTATTCCAGCAGACCGTGCCCTACGGGACACACTTCCGTTGCGAACATCCCGCCTTCATGGGGAGCCTCGGCCGGGACCAACCCCGGGTGCGGGAGCTCCTGGAGCCCCACGATCTGATGATCTGCCTGGGCGCCGACGTCCTGCGCATGTCGGTCTGGCACGCCGTTGATCCCATGCCCCCCGGCATGAAGGTGATTCAGATTGGACAGCGGGACTGGGAGTTCGGC
Source organism: uncultured Gammaproteobacteria bacterium (assembly GCA_965364645.1). GTDB lineage: Bacteria > Pseudomonadota > Gammaproteobacteria > HK1 > HK1 > JAABYT01. Next base: position 11,843 of record CBDTYP010000032.1, read on the forward strand.
AAGAACTACCCGACGGAGATCGCGCTGCGCGCCGATCTCCGCCAGACCCTGCGCGAGCTCGCGCCGGTCATCGAGGCGCGGCGCGGCGGCCCACGCGCAAACCTGGCCGCGGAGCGGATGGCGGCCCTGGTCGACGACAACTGGTCGACGCGCCGGGGGCAGCTGCGCGATCAGGTCCTGGCCGCGCCCCCGTCGACGCCCATGAAGCCCGAGCGTGTCATGCTGGCTATCGCCGAGGCCCTGCCGAGGGAAGCCGTGGTGGTGGAGGAGGGATTGGTTTCGGCGCGCAGCCTCGCGAGCTTCCTGCCCCTGCGGGACGCGCAAGCCTTCTTCGGGCTCGCGAGCGGTGGCATCGGCTTCGCCATCGCCGGCGCCATCGGCATCCAGCTCGCGCTGCCCCAGCGGCCGGTGGTGGCCGTCATCGGCGACGGCAGCGCCATGTACAGCATCCAGGCACTGTGGACGGCGGCCCACCTCGGGCTCCCCATCACCTACATCATCTGCAACAACCGCAGCTATCGAATCTTGAAGGAGCGTCTGCTCGCCTTCAAAGGCATGGCCGCCACGAACCAGACCTTCACAGGCATGGATTTCCACGACCCGCCCATCGACTTCGTGGCACTCGCGCAATCCATGGGCGTCGCGTCCCGGCGCATCACCGAGATCGACGACTTCGTGCCGGCGCTGGAGGCTGCGCTCGCCCACGACGGGCCCGATCTCCTGGATGTCGTCGTCCACGACGGCTTCGAGGCTTGACCACCGGCCGAAGCCCTCACCGTCTCCTCCCGTAGGTTGGCGCTGAGCGCAGCGAAGCCCAACGTGACGACCTGGATGTTGGGCTTCGCTGCGCTCAGCGCCAACCTACGGGAGCTCGATCCACGGCCGCCGGCGCCGGCTGTGCTATCCTCCCCGCCCTCACCGAATCCCTCAGGAGCAGAATCCAATGTACGAAGAGCTCGCCATGTATATCGACGGCGAATGGTGTCAGGGCAGCGACGGGTCTGGCGAAGAAGTCTTCAACCCGGCCACCGAGGAGGCTCTCGAGCATCTTCCCCACGCGTCGACGATGGATCTGGATCGCGCGCTCGCGGCCGCGCAGAAGGGCTTCGAAGTCTGGCGCGCGACATCCGCCTACGATCGCGCGGCGATTATCTACAAGGCCGGCGAGCTCATTCGCGAGCGCGCCGATGCCATCGCCCGCATCCTGACCCTGGAGGAGGGCAAGGTGCTGGCCGAAGCGCGCATGGAGGTGCTGGTCGCGGCGGACATCTTCCAGTGGTACGCGGAAGAGGGTAAGCGCACCTACGGACGCATCATCCCCAGCCGTATCCCGGGCTCCCGGCAGATGGTCGTGCGCGAGCCGGTGGGACCGGTGGTGGCTCTGACACCCTGGAACTTCCCCGCGGTGACACCCGCGCGCAAGATGGCTGGCGCCCTCGGCGCCGGTTGCTCCTGCATCATCAAGCCCTCCGAGGAGACTCCGGGCACCACCATCGCCATGATGCGGGCTCTGGTGGACGCGGGGCTCCCGGCCGGCGTCATGAACGTGGTCTTCGGCGTGCCGTCCGCGGTCTCCGAGCATCTGATCGCATCGCCCATCACCCGCAAGGTGACCTTCACGGGGTCCATCCCCGTCGGCAAGCTGCTCACCAAGCTGGCCGCCGAGGGCATGAAGCGCACCACCATGGAGCTCGGTGGCCACGCGCCGGTCATCGTCTTCGACGACGTGGACGTGGACAAGGTGACCAGCATCGCCGTCGCCGGCAAGTTCCGCAACGCTGGCCAGGTGTGCGTCTCGCCCACCCGTTTCTTCGTCCAGGACAAGGTCTACAAGAGCTTCGTCTCCCAGTTCGCCGAGAAGGCGGCGGCGCTCAACGTCGGCGACGGCCTCGCGGACGGCATGCAGATGGGTCCGCTCGCCAACAAGCGCCGGGTCGAAGCCATCGAGGGTTTCGTGTCCGATGCCGTGGAGTGCGGCGCAGAGCTGTCCACCGGCGGCGAGCGCATCGGCAACCAGGGCAACTTCTACGCCCCGACGGTGCTCGCCGACGTGCCCGACGAGGCGCGTGTCATGAACGAGGAGCCCTTCGGCCCGCTGGCGCCCATGCAGCCCTTCAGCAGCTTCGACGATGTCATGGAGAAGGCGAACGGACTGCCCTTCGGTCTCGCGGCCTACGCCTTCACCACCTCCAACGAGCGCGCCAATGCGGTGTCCGACGCGCTGGAGAGCGGGCTCGTGGGCGTGAACCACTGCGCCATCTCCTTCGCCGAGACGCCCTTCGGCGGTGTGAAGGAGAGCGGGCACGGGGCGGAAGGCGGCATCGAGGGCCTGGAAGCCTACCTGACCACCAAGTTCATCACCCAGCTGAACGACTGACCGAAATTCGGGGTCAGAAAAATCGGGGTCAGAGACCCATTTCCCCAGGGAAATGGGGCTCTGACCCCAATTTTCGGGGGAGAATATTTCTATTATTCCAGAAATACCGTTGACTTCCCCTTTTCCGGCCACTAGGATCACCTCCATGGCACTGGATCTCGACACCGCCGCGCTGCTGCTGGATCAGCTGGGGAATCAGACCCGGCTGAGTATCGTGCGCCTGCTGGTGCGCGCCGGCGACGAGGGCCGCACGGTGGGGGATCTGCAGCGGGAAATCGGTATCCCGGCGTCGACCCTGTCCCATCACCTGAGTCACCTGCGCAGCGCCGGAATCGTCTGGCAGGAGCGGGAGGGCACCGTGCTGCACTGCTTCGTGGAGTTCAAGATGATCACGGAGCTCGTGAACTTCCTGACCGCCGAGTGCTGCAGCGACAAGTCGGGGACCACCGCCCGGCGTCGTGCGGCAAACTGAGTTTTTGAAAAGGTTTTGTAAATGAGCGTACCCACGGAAAGACTCGAAGGCCCCCGTTGGCCGGCGATGCTGATGGAGGTGTTGAGCGATCGCGTGGTCATCGCGCTCGGCATCGGCCTGCTGGTGCTCGCGGCCTTCGACCCGGCGCAGGTGCTGCCGACGCTGGTCTTCACCGGCGACGCCCTGCTCGAAATGGCGCCCTTCCTCCTGCTGGCCGTGGCCATCGCGGCTTATGCGAAGGCCACCGGCTCCGACAAGCTCATCGCCCGGGCCTTCTCCGGAAATGCAGTCGTCGCGGTGGTGGCCGCGTCGCTGATGGGTGCGCTGTCACCCTTCTGCTCCTGCGGCGTGATCCCCCTGATCGCCGCTATGCTGATGGCGGGCGTGCCGCTGGCGCCGGTGATGGCCTTCTGGATCGCGTCGCCCATCATGGATCCGGAGATGTTCGTGCTCACCGCCGCGGGCATCGGCCTCGGCTTCACCATCGCCAAGACAATCGCCACGGTGTGCATGGGCCTCCTGGCCGGCTTCGCGGTCTACGCCATGGAACGCCGCGGCTGGCTCGCCAACCCGCTGAAAAGCGCGCCTGCCTGCGGCGCCTGCCGCCCGACCTTTGACGCGTCGGCGCCGATCACCGTGGTGTGGAAATTCTGGCGCGAGCCCCATCGCCGCGACGACTTCTTCGGCGAGGTCCGCGAGATCGGCTGGTTCCTCGGCAAGTGGCTGACCTTCGCGTTCTTCATCGAGAGCCTCATGATCGCCTACGTGCCGACGGAGGTGATCGCCAGCGCCGTGGGCGACGGCAACGCTTTCGCGATCCCGCTCTCCGCGCTGGTGGGGATCCCGTCCTATCTGAACGGCTACGCAGCGATTCCCTTGGTGGCGGGGCTGATGGATCTCGGCATGTCGCCCGGTGCGGCGATGACCTTCATCACCTCCGGGGCGGTGTCGTCGATCCCTGCCGCCATCGCCGTCTACGCGCTGGTGAAGAAGTCGGTGTTCGCGCTGTATGCGTTTCTGGGCCTGACGGGTTCGATCATCGCGGGCTACACATATCAGCTGAGTCTGTCACTCTAGCTTCCCCTGTGCGCCTCGACGAAGGCCGCCATGCTCGGAAAATGGAAATCGATGCGCACGTCCGCCTCAGGCGGTACCGTGGCGCCGTAGCCTTCCGTATCCTGGCGTCGATCGATCCAGTTGGTGGCTAAACCGAACGCCGTTGCCTGCACGTGATCGTGGTGCAGGCTTTGAGCCGTGTGCAGGATATCCTTCTTCTCGAGCCCGCGCTCTGCGCGATGCTCCAGCATGTACTCGAAGTTTCTCGGATTCGGCTTGTAGGAGCCGATGT
>CBDTYP010000033.1:0-15725 GCA_965364645.1 uncultured Gammaproteobacteria bacterium
CTCGGCATGACCAGGACGCTCATGGACGAGTGTTTCGGTATCGATCTGGACGCGGGTCGGGAGCGCTTCGTCTTCGTCGGGGATTCACCCAACGATGCACCGCTGTTCGCCTACTTCCCCCACTCGGTGGGCGTCGCCAACATCCGGGACTTCGGCGGGGCTCTGGATGCCGAGCCCGCCTACGTGTGCGACGCCCGCTGCGGCGCCGGCTTCACGGAACTCGTAGACACACTGCTGGCAGCGCGCTGAACAACCGCACCGAGATAATTCGCACCAGCGTATCAGTCTGGGTCCCCTCCCCCTCGTCCTCGAGGGGGAGGGACACGACTCCAGGGATGGAGGAGGTAGAACCGCGTCTGGAACAGCGGTCGAGGGAGGGGGTGTAGACAAGGAGCGAGTATCGAAGTCGCTACCGTCTCAGAGATCTGTCATGTCGTAGGCAACGCCGCTTTCCTTCTGCATCAACCGAATGGGTCCCCACTCCTCCTTGTACGAAACACTACAGAACCCACTGCCCTGGGAGCCGAACTCCTCGGCCAGCGGCGTGCCTTTCCAGTCGTAGGTGAGAAAGGCATCGTGAATCTTGCGTTGCAGATCCGGGGCGAGATTGTGGGCGAAGCCGTAGGAGGTCGGCGGCAGCGACTGTGAGGCCCAGACGAGACGAATCTTCGCGCCATCGGCCGTGCCCCGGGCCTTCATGCGCGCGAGAACGTTGGAGTTCACGGCGGCCGCCTGGTAGGTGCCGTCCGCGACGCCCTTGATGGATGCGGACTCCGAGCCGGACTGGACGATCTCGAAATCCTTGCCCGGCACGACGTGCTTCTGGCGGAACATGGCGTGCGCGGCCTCGTCGCCCCAGGATGAAAGCGAGCTCGCCTCGGCGACCTTGCGGCCTTTCACGTCGGAGAGCGTCTGGATGGGAGAACTCTTGCCGGAGATGATGTTCAGCTGATAACCGAAGGCGCCGTCGGCCCTGCACATGACAGCGATGGGCACGTATCCCGCGAGGTTGACGGCGTACACGGTGGGGCCGGGTGACACGCCCGCGACGTGCACCTTGCCGTCGCGCATGGCCTTGATCTGCTCCGCGCTGCTGGCCGCGTCCTGCCACTTCACCGATTTCCCGGTTTTCTTCGACAGGTGCTCCATGAATCCCGCGAAGGCCGCCTTGTAGGTGGATTGGTCCTCCACCGGCGCGAACGAGAACACCAGCGTTTCCGGATCCTTGAGCTGGAAGCCCCGGGCCGGCGTGTCCGCGACGAGATCGCGGCTCTCGTCGCAGTAGAGCTGCTTGTCCAGGTCTCCCCAGTTGAGGCAATCCTGGGCCAGGGCGTCGCCGCCGGCAAAGGTCGTCGCCAGCAGCGCGGCCGCCGGCAGTGAGATGAGTGAACGGAGGTTCGTCGGCATGGGTTTCGTCCCTTTAATCCTGAAGCCTGGCCGCCCGTGGCGCGGCGCGAACAGGGCGACAATCTACGGGACATCGACCTCTGCCTGCAACCGCTCGCCGGCCCGCCTGCTGCTCGGTGGAGGAAGGCGAGTGTGTTAGAGTCGCCGCCGTGCCGCCCGCCCACCGAAACATGCTCTCGTGTCCTTGACTCCCCCCATGCTCCTCGCACACCGCGGCTGGGCCAGCCGCTACCCGGAGAACAGCCGCGCCGGAATCGAGGCGGCACTGGGAGCGGGTGTCCCCAGCGTGGAGATCGACATTCAGCTGAGCGGCGACGGCGTGCCCATGGTGATTCACGACGCGACCCTCGTGCGCACCGCCGGCGTCGACGGGCGGGTCTCGGACCTGAGCGCGGTGGAGCTCACGGCGATCGGCATCCACGAGCCGGCGCGTCTCGGTGCGCGCTTCGAGGGCGAGCGATTGCCTCGCTTGACCGATATCGTCGCCCTGCTCGGGGACTGGCCGGAGGCGCGCGCATTCGTCGAGATAAAGCGCGAGAGCGCCGAGGCTCACGGCGTCGACGATACCGTGGCTCTGGTGCTTGACGCGCTGGGTCCGGTGCGCGAGCGGTGCGTCGTGATCTCGTTCGTCGAGCGCGCAGTCATGAGTGCGCGCCGCCTGGGCGCGGCGGCAACCGGCTGGGTTCTCAACTACTACGACGACGATTCCCGCCGGCTGGCCGACGCGATGACCCCGGACTACGTGGTTTGTGACTACCGCAAACTGCCGGCGGCGCCGACGCCGCTGTGGCCCGGGCCGTGGCAGTGGGGGAGCTACGAGATAGTCGAAGCCGCGCACGCCCTCGAGCTCGTCGAGCGCGGTGTTCGCGTCATCGAGAGTATGGCCGCCGGCGATCTCGCGGCGGATCCGAGACTGCTTTCTGGAAGTCGTCCCGGGAATTCGGCATAGTAGTCGGCGCTGCTTCTTCGTGCGCCACCCGACAGTCGGAGCCTCTTGTTATGACAAGCACAAGCCGCGATCCGTGGTTACTCACGCCGGGTCCGCTCACGACCTCACTGAGTGTGAAAGAGGCGATGCTCCACGACTGGGGATCGCGGGATCGGAACTTCATAGACATCAACCGGCGGGTACGGGAACGATTGGTGTCTCTCGCCGGCGGCGAGGGCACCCACGTGTGCGTGCCGCTCCAGGGCAGCGGTACATTCGTGGTCGAGGCCACCATCGGCACGCTGCTGCCCCGGGACGGGAAGGCGCTGATTCTCGTCAACGGTGCCTACGGGCAGCGCATGACGAAGATCTGCGACTACTACCAGCGCCGTTACCAGGTCCTGGAAACCCCCGAGGACGTGCCCAGCGACGCCGCCAACCTGGACGCGGCGCTTGCCGATGATGCCGAGCTCAGCCACGTGTTCGTCGTGCACTGCGAGACGACGTCGGGGATCCTGAATCCCGTCGCCGAGATTGCCGAGGTCACCGCCCGCCATGGGCGCAAGCTGATCGTGGACGCGATGAGTGCGTTCGGCGCGATCCCGCTGGATGCCCGGGAGGTTCCCTTCGATGCCGTGGTCGCTTCGTCGAACAAGTGCATCGAGGGCGTGCCGGGCGTCGGGTTCGCGATCATCCGCGAATCGCTACTCGCTCGGTGTGAGGGCAATGCGCCTTCGCTGACTCTCGATCTGTACGATCAGTGGCAGGCCATGGAGAAGAACGCCCAGTGGCGTTTCACTCCGCCCACCCACGTCATCGTCGCCTTCGATCAGGCGCTGCGCGAGCACGAGGAGGAGGGCGGAGTCGCCGGGCGCGGGGGGCGATACGCGCACAATCGCCAAACGCTCGTGGACGGAATGCGCGCGTTAGGATTCGAGACACTCCTGCCGGATGCGCTCCAGGCACCGATCATCATTACGTTTCATATGCCGGCCGATCCGGCATTCGTCTTCCAAACCTTCTACGATAGTCTTGGTGAGCGCGGATTCGTAATTTACCCGGGAAAGCTCACCGTTGCGGACAGTTTTCGGATCGGCTGTATCGGCAGACTCGGCGAAGATGAGATCCGCGGGGCCCTGGAGGCGATAAGGGAGACGCTGTCGCAGATGGGCGTCAGTCACTGCGGCCCGAAGCACTCCGATCCGGTCGTCGCCTGAACTCTGTCGCATCCTCGCACGCCGACGTGTGAGGTCGACCAACCTGGAATACGCAGAATGTATTATCAAAAGAAAGTCTCACACCTGTTCAGCAGCACGCGATTGCTCGAGAATCAGATCGACGAGTTCCTCGACAAGGTCTCGGAGGCGGGTATGGTGTTCGGGCGCGCCATCAGCGTGTATCTCAATCAGGGCGCGAGCGAGGAGTTCAACGGTTTTCTCAATCAGGCGGCGGACATCGAGCGCCGAGGCGACGAATTACGGCGCACGATCGAGTCGGAGCTCTACGTGCGCACGCTGATCCCGGATCTGCGCGCCGATGTTCTCGCTCTGCTGGAAGGGATGGACCACCTCGTCAATGTCTACGAGGGGGATATGTTCCGTCTATCGATTCAATCGCCCGACATTCCCTCGGAGTTTCATGCCGGATACATGGAGCTGACCGAGACCGTAATTAGTTGCGTCGATTCGGTCGTGCTCGCGGCGCGCGCTTTCTTCAGAGACATCGAGACGGTTCGAGATCACAGCAGCAAGACCATTTTCCTCGAAACGGAAGCCGACAAGATAAGTACGAAGCTGCAGCGCGCTATCTTCGGGTCCGAGCTACCCCTCGAGCGCAAGATGCACCTGCGTTACTTCGTCGAGCGTATCGACGAGCTCGCAAATTCCGCCGAGGATGTCGCCGACGCGTTGCAGATCTACACCATCAAGAGGCGAGTCTGATTCGTATCGCGCGAGCCGGAGCAGGACCCGGCTCTCCGACGGCAATCTTCTGCTCATAGCATGGATCTGACAGTACTGTTCTTTCTTACCAGCGGCCTGCTGCTCGGCTGGTCGCTGGGCGCCAACGACGCCGCCAACGTGTTCGGCACCGCCGTCGGTACACGCATGGTGCGCTTCGGCACCGCTGCCGTCGTATGCAGCGTGTTCGTCATCCTCGGCGCGGTCATCAGCGGTGCCGGCGCCGCGCACACCCTCGGTGCGCTGGGCTCGGTGAACGCGCTCGCCGGGGCGTTCACGGCAGCCCTGGCGGCCGCCGGGACGGTCTACGTCATGACCAAGTGGGGTCTGCCCGTCTCGACCAGCCAGGCGATCGTGGGTGCCATCATCGGGTGGAATCTGTTCAGCGGCTCCGCTACGGACAGTCAGACGCTGGTGAAGATCGTGGCGACGTGGATCGCCTGTCCTATTCTCGCCGGCCTCATCGCCGTGCCGCTCTTGAAGGTCGTCGCTCACGGGCTGCGGATCGCCAAGCTGCATCTTTTGAGGCTCGATGCGTATACGCGAATTGCGCTGCTCTTCGCCGGCGCCTTCGGTTCTTACAGTCTCGGCGCGAACAACATCGGCAACGTCATGGGCGTGTTCATCGACGTGTCGCCGTTCACCGGCTTCTCCGTGGCGGGAATTTTCAGCCTGACATCGATCCAGCAACTGTTTCTCATCGGCGCCATCGCCATCGCCGTCGGCGTGTTCACCTACTCGAAGCGGGTCATGTTGACCGTGGGCACGGGAATTCTCCCGATAACACCCGTGGCGGCCTGGGTCGTCGTCATCGCTCACTCCATAGTATTGTTCCTGTTCGCGTCCCAGGGGCTGGAGCACATGCTCGCGAATGCCGGCCTCCCGACAATCCCGCTGGTGCCCGTGTCGAGCTCCCAGGCGGTGGTCGGCGCGGTCGTCGGCCTGGGGCTGATGCGCGGCGGCCGGGACGTCGATTGGCGACTTGTCGGCAACATCGCCGCAGGGTGGGTGACGACGCCGCTGATCTCCGGAGTCGTATGCTTCTTCTCGCTCTTCTTCCTGCAGAACGTTTTCAACCAGCAGGTCTATCAGGAGGTGCACTACTCGTTGTCGGAGCCCGCACTGGCCGAGCTCGAGAAGCAGTATCCGGATACCGTCGAGTTGAAAGGGTTGAAGGGGCGCGAGTTCCGCTCGGCGCGGGATTTCGACAAAGCGGTGGAAGCGACCGGCTACGCCGGCGCGGCGTCGCCGGCCCGGCTGCGGGACTATGCGCTGCTGAACCACATGTTCATCGATCCCGAGAAGCTGTTTTCGCTGGACCGCCAATGGCTGAGTCCCGGGCAGATGAGCGCGGTCGGAGAGCTCGCCGGAAGGGAGTATTCTCATCGATGGCAGCTCGCGCGGGACCTGGCCGCTCGCTCGCCGGAGTGGTCGAGGAAAGACGACCAAGCCGTGAACCGGTTGTTCAACAAGGAGCTCGATCGAAAGCTCGAGTATGTGTACCGGGTGTTCACCGGTTTCCCCGATCAACGGTGACGCCTCGCAGCAACCCGCTGGTCGCGGCCGTCTCGACCCCGCCCGTCGCCGAGGTCCAGGCCTGGATCCGCGACCGCGTGTTTCCTCCCGAGAAGCCGTTGCTGGATCTCGCGCAAGCCGTCCCCAGCTACGCGCCGGCCGAGTCACTGACCCGCCACGTGGGTGCTGTCGCCAGGGAGCCGGAGACCTCGCTCTACAGCGAGATCCTCGGGATTCCGAAGCTGCGGCGGGCGTTCGCCGCGCACCTCGGGGCGGACTATCGTGCCAGCGTCGAGGCGGAGAACGTCGCGATTACCTCGGGGTGTAACCAGGCCTTCTGTGTGGCCGTATCGGCGTTGGCTGGGCCCGGGGACGAAGTCGTTCTGGCCGTGCCGTACTACTTCAACCACCTGATGTGGCTGCAGATGCAGGGAATCGAGCCGGTGTGCCTGCCCTTCGATGCCGCAGAGCCCGGACGCTTGTCCCTGGATCGGATCCAGGAGGCCGTGACGCCGCGCACCCGCGCGGTCGTGCTCGTATCACCGTGCAATCCGACGGGCGCGGAATTTCCTTCCGCCGACATCGAAGCGACGCACACCTTTCTGTCGAGTCGGGGTATCAGCCTGATTGTCGACGAGACCTACAAGGACTTTCGGGCCGACGCCGGTCCACCCCACGCGCTCATGGGCGCCGGTGCTCATGCCGGGGAAGGCCTGGTGCAGCTGTTCAGCTTCTCGAAGGCCTACAGCATGACCGGCTATCGCGTAGGCGCCATCGCGTGCGGCCGGAAATTGATGGCGGAGGTCGAGAAGCTTCTGGACTGCGTCGCCATCTGCCCACCGCGCATCAGCCAGGAAGCCGCTCACTACGCCCTCGAGCATCTCGACGAGTGGCGCGACGCCAAGGCGACGCTCATGCGCGAACGGGTCAGCGCGCTCCGGGACGCATTCGCGCGCTCGAATCTGGCGTTCCAGCTTGTCTCGAGCGGGGCCTACTTCGCCTACGTGCGCCACCCGTTTCGCGGCCGTCCCGCGCGGGACGTGGCGCGGGATCTGGCCGACCGCGAGAACATACTATGCCTCCCCGGGAGTTTCTTCGGCCCGGGGCAGGAAGACTATCTTCGTCTCGCGTTCGCGAACGTGGAGAGCGACCAATTCCCGGAGTTGCTGGAGCGGTTGCACCGATCTACGTCGAATCCGCCTCCAGGCGATCCATCAGACGCCGCATGAACGATACACACGCGTCAACCTGCTCCAGCGCGATGTACTCGTCGGGCTTGTGGGCCTGGTCGATGCTCCCGGGCCCGAACACGACGACGGAAATACCCGCCTGTTGGTAGCAGGGCGCCTCGGTGCCGAACGCGATGGCGCCCGCTTCGTTGGTCCCGACCAGGGATTTGACCAGGGTCTCGGCGGGAGAGTCGTCCTCGGGGACGAACGGTGCTACCGCGTTCGTCACCGTGGTGTCGATTGAGGCGCCGGGAAACTTCTCGCGCATATCCGCCAGCAGCTCGGCAGCGCGAGACTCGAATTGCGCGATAATCTCGTCGGCGTCGTGGCCGGGGACCGCGCGGATCTCCCATTCGAATCGGCATGCGGCGGGCACGATGTTGAACTGCTGCCCCCCCGTGATGGTGCCCACGTTGATGGTGCTGAAGGGCGGCGTCATGCCTTCCAGGGGGGAGGGAAGAGATTCCATCTCCCTCGACAGGCTCCCGAGAAGGGCGATCAGCTGTGCGGCAGCGTCGATGGCGTTAACGCCGAGGTGCGTGGCGCTCGAGTGTGCTTCCCGACCTTTGATGACCGTCTCGAGGGTGCACTGGCCCTTGTGCGCGTTGATGATGCGCATCTCGGTGGGTTCACCGATGATGACGGCTCGGGGCGCGAGATCCGTTTCCGGCAGCGCCTCCATCAGGCGTACCGCGCCCGAGCAATCGGTTTCTTCGTCGTAGGTGAGAACGATGTGAATCGGTGAGCGGAGCTTCCGTTCCTTGAACTCGGGAACCAGCGCCAGCGCGATAGCCAGAAACCCCTTCATGTCGCAGGTCCCGCGTCCATAGAGGCGGTCGTCGCGTTCCACGACCCGAAACGGATCGGTGCTCCAGTCCTGGCCGTCCACCGGGACGACGTCGGAATGTCCCGAGAGCACGACGCCGCCCCGGGACGCCGCTGGGCCGATGGTCGCGATCAGGTTCGCTTTCGACGCGTCGTCGTTGAACACGAGTGTCGAATCGATTTCGTGACCACCGAGATAGTCCTCGACGAAGTGGATCATCTCGAGGTTGGATTCCCTGCTCGTCGTGTCGAAGGCGACCAGGGTCTCGAGCATCTCCACGGGGGAGTAGCGCCGGCCGCTCACGACGCCTCCGGGCCCATGTTCACCGCCTGAAGGGCATCGGCGAAACGATCGAGAAACGTGTCGCACACGGCCTGGCTGTGGGCGAGGGAGAGGTACAGCTTGGTGCCCATGGGGTTCAAAAATACATTTCGCCGGAAGAGCGCGAGCATGAGCCGCCGTCCCTTGCGGCCGTCGCCGCGCTTCGTGGACCGGTAATCGAACACGGGATCGGCGGAGAAGACCACCTGGGCCAGAGGCCCGTCGCCGATTACCTGGGCATCTTCCTGGTGGGCCTCGAGCACGCCGCGCATGCCCTTGCGCAGGTAGCGGCCGAGATCGTGCAGCCGCTCGTAGCAATCGGGTTCCCGGAAGACGCCGAGGGCGGCGCGAGCGGCCGCCGTCGAGATGGGGTTCCCGCCGAGCGTGGAAGCGACCCACACGTACCCGGGCTCGCCCAGGTGGTCCTCGCGCACGAGATCCATCACCTCGGCGCGCCCGCCGAAGGCGCCGATGGGATAACCGCCGCCGAGGGCCTTGCCGTAGGCGACCAGGTCCGGTACGACACCGTAGTATTCTTGCGCCCCGCCGTACGCGAGCCGAAACCCCGTCACCACCTCGTCGAATATCAGCAGCACGCCGTGCTCGTCACAGGCCGCACGGAGGTTCTCCAGGAAACCTTCCCGCGGCGGGGTGCAACGCTGCAGCGGCTCGGCGATGACGGCGGCGAGCTCGCCCGCGTGCTCGGCGATGATGCGCGCGGTCGTCTCCATGTCGTTGTAGGGGGCGACGAGGATGTCGTCGGTGGTGGCCGGTGGGATCCCGGCGCTCGACGGGTCTGGTGTCGGGAACGCGAGCAACTTGTCAGGAAAAAGGCTGGTGACGCCGACTTCGTTGGCACCGTGATACGCGCCCTCGAACTTCAGGATCTTCCGCCGCCCGGTGAAGGCGCGGGCGAGTCGCTGGCAGTACATGGTAGCCTCGGTGCCGGATGCACAGAAGCGCACCCGCTCGCAGGCGGGGCTCAGTCGGCAGATCTCTTCGCCCAGCGCGAGGGAGTTCTCGTTGACGTAGGCAAAGTTGGCGCCCATCTCCGCCTGGCGGATGACGCTCTCGGCGATCTCCGGCCGCGCATGTCCCACGAGCACCGAGCCCCAGCCCATGGAAAAGTCGAGATACGTGGCACCGGTCGAGTCGCGAAGCTCGCAACCCTTGCCTCGCTCTATGACGATGGAGAGTTCCGCCGGGAGATTGAATTCGCCGTTGGAACCCCCTGGGAAGACTGCCAGGGAGCGTTGTACGGCATCGGGTATGGAGGAATCGCCCACGCTCAGCGCTCTCGGAGCGAGGTTCGGTACAGCGCCGACTTCTCGACGTAGTGATCGGCGATTGCGGACAGGCCCGCTATCTCCGCTTCCGTCAACGCACGCGCAACACGCGCCGGTGAGCCCAGGATGAGCGAGCCGTCCGGAAACTCCTTGCCTTCCGTCACCAGCGAGCTGGCGCCGACCAGGGAATTCCTGCCGATCCGCGCATTGTTGAGGACCACCGCGTTGATGCCGATGAGGCTCCCGTCCCCCACCGTGCAGCCGTGCAGCATGACCTTGTGACCGATGCTGACGTTGTCGCCGAGTCTAAGGGGCACGCCCTCGTCGACGTGCAGCACCGAGGCATCCTGCACGTTGGTGTTGTCGCCGATGGTGATGATGTCGTTGTCGCCCCGCAGGACGCAGTTGAACCAGACGCTGGCGTTGTGCCCCAACACCACGGTACCGATGACCGCCGCGTTCGGCGCCACGTAGTAGTCGCCGCGAAACTCCACGTTGCGCTCGCCCAGTGAGTAAATCATATGAAACGGTTCCTATTTGTGTAGGTGAGCAGGGATCTGCACCGTCGTGCCTTCGACCACGCGCTCCTTTCGACTGCGGGGGATGATACCCGCCGGGGCCGCTACGCGGAATCGTCCGGCGGGGTGGCCACGTAGGTCTCGGCCCACGCGAGCCACTGCCGGTGGTCCCTCGCGTCGAGCGGGTCGTTGGCACGGGCTGGACCGCGGCGGAGCCTGGCGGCGAGGGCCGACAGCCAGCTCCGCCGCGCTTCACCGTCTTGCGCCGCGTCGCGATCGAGCACGAGGGCCCGCGCGACGTAGTCGCGCGCCTCGGAGTCCTCGCCCCGCAGGAAGTGCATGCGCCCGAGCAGCTTGAGACTCTCCATGTGATCGGGATCCGCCTGGATCGCCCGCCGCGCGTAGTCGAACGCCTCGAGGTCGTCGTTCTGACGGGAATGGCACAGCGCGAGGAAATAGAGCGTGTGTGGGTTCTCGCCGACGATTGCCAGCAGATCGTTCAGGCGCTCGATGGCGCGCGGGTAGTTCTTCAGGGTGAAGGCCCGCGCCGCCTGTATTTCGAGCGCCGTCTTTCTGGACATGGGGTCGGGTCTCAGTGGATGAACATGCCTCCATTGACGTCGAGCATCACGCCCGTCACGAAGCTGGAGAGATCCGACGAAAGGAACAGACAGGCATTGGCGACGTCCGCCGACTCGCCGAGCCGCGCGAGCGGAATCTTCTCGCGGATCGCCTTCTTCATGTCATCGGTCACGCGGCCCTTGATGAAGTCGTTGTCGATGAAACCGGGCGCGATGGCGTTGGTGCGGATACCGTCCGGGGCGAGCTCACGCCCGAGGCCCTTGGCGAGGCCGTGTATCCCCGCCTTGGCAGCGGCGTAGCCGGTCGTGCCGAAGAGGCCGCCGCCGATGCGCGCGGCGACGGATGAGATGCACACGATGGCGCCGCTGCCCTGTTTGCGCATGTGGGGAACGACCGCCCAGGCCATGTTGAAGTTTCCCCGCAGGTTGACGTCCATCACCGCGTCGTATTCGTCTGCTCCGATGTCCATGAAGGGCGTGGAAAACACGACCCCGGCGTTGTTGATGAGGATATCGATCGTGCCGAACACTTGCTGCACCTCGCCGGCAATCGCCACGCATCGTGCCGCATCGGTCACGTCGCAGGCGTAGGCGCGGTGTTCCGGGCCAAGCTCCTCGGCTGCCCCGGCGACGCCGTCCTCGTCCACGTCGAGGAGCGCAGTGCGCGCGCCGTGCTCGGCAAAGAGGCGCGCGGTGGTCCGCCCGATCCCGCGCTCGGCGCCGGCGCCGGTGATGATAGCTGTCTTGCCTTCCAAGAGCATGGCCGCTCCCCGCTTTTTCCAACCCTCGGTCGGAATCGATTGTATAGGCGAACGGGGCAATTGCGGTACTCTTGGGGCACGAACAAACGACGGGCGAGGGAGAGGTATGAGCTCTGCAATTCGAATTCACGCAATCGGCGGTCCCGAGGTGTTGAAGTGGGAGGAGGTGACGGTCGGCGATCCGGGCCCGGGAGAGGTGCGCCTGCGCCACGGGGCCGTGGGGCTCAATTACATCGACGTCTACTTCCGCACGGGCCTCTATGGCGCCGACGTACCCTTCACTCCGGGGCTCGAGGCGAGCGGCGTCGTCGAGGCGGTGGGTGACGGGGTCTCCGATCTCGCCGTCGGCGATCGGGTCGCCTACGCCGCGCCCCCGGCGGGCGCCTACGCCGAGGAGCGCCTCATGCCGGCGGATCGCGTCGTCAAGGTGCCGGACGGCATCGGCGACGATCTCGCCGCCGCGATGATGCTGAAGGGCATGACGGCCCACTATCTGCTGCGGCGGACCTACGAGGTGCAGGCCGGCGACACCATCCTGTTCCACGCCGCCGCCGGCGGCGTCGGTCTGATCGCCTGCCAGTGGGCGAAGGCGCTGGGTGCGACCGTCATCGGCACGGTGGGCAGCGACGAGAAGGCGGAGCTCGCCGCCGCCCATGGCTGCGATCACCCCATCGTCTATACCCGGGAGAACTTCGTCGAGCGGGTCAAGTCACTCACCGACGGCGCGGGCGTGCCGGTGGTCTACGACTCGGTTGGTAAGGACACGTTCGCGGATTCGTTGGATTGCCTGAGTCCACTCGGCACCATGGCGCTCTTCGGCCAGTCATCCGGCCCGGTGCCCCCCTTCGAGATCGGCACGCTGGCGGCGAAGGGGTCGCTTTTCCTGACCCGCCCGACCCTCATGACCTACACGGCGAAGCGCGACGACCTGGTGGCCACCGCCAACGACCTCTTCGAGGTGGTCGAATCGGGAGCCGTCAAGCTGGAGATCAACCAGCGCTTCCCATTGAAGGACGCCGCCGACGCCCACCGCGCCCTGGAAGCCCGCCAGACCACAGGCTCGACAATCCTCACCGTCTAACGATCCGGTGTCCGTAGGTTGGCGCTGAGCGCAGCGAAGCCCAACATCCGACGCTGGGTGTTGGGCTTCGCTGCGCTCAGCACCAACCTACGGAAGCAACGAGTATCGGGCGTCAGGCGCCGATGCGGTCGCCCTCCATCAGCCTGGCGAAGTCGTACGTCACGACCTTCTCCTGCACCACCTTCGCATACGCCTCGCTGATCACGTCAGCCGCCTCCCGCCAGCCGATGTACTCGAGCATCATGACGCCGCTGAACAAGAGCGACCCGGGGTTGACCTTGTCGAGGTTGGCGTACTTCGGCGCGGTACCGTGGGTCGCCTCGAATACGGCCACGTGATCGGCCACGTTGGCGCCGGGCGCGATGCCCATGCCCCCGACCTCTGCGGCCACCGCATCGGACAGGTAGTCCCCGTTCAGGTTCGAGGTGGCCAGCACGTCGAACTCGGCCGGGCGCAGCAGCATGAGCTGGAAGATGATGTCCGCGATGCGATCCTTGATGACGACCTTTCCTTCCGGGCGCTTGCCGTCGTGCTTGCTCCAGAGCTCCTCTTCGCTGATGGTCTGATCGCCGAACTCGTCGCGACAGAGCTCGTAACCCCAGTTGCGGAATGCGCCCTCGGTGAACTTCATGATGTTGCCCTTGTGCACCAGGGTCACACTCTCGCGGCCGTTCTCGATGGCGTAGCGGACGGCCTTGCGCACCAGGCGCTTGGTGCCGAAGGGGCTGATGGGCTTGATGCCGAGACCGGCATCATCGAAGAAATCGGCGCCCATTTCTTCTTTCAGGAACTTCTCCAGCTTGCGCATCTCCGGCGTGCCGGACTCGTACTCGATACCGGCGTAGACGTCCTCGGTGTTCTCGCGGAAGATGACCACGTCCACGAGCTCCGGATGGCGCAACGGCGACGGCACCCCCGGGTAGTAGCGCACCGGGCGCACACAGGCGTAGAGATCGAGTTCCTGGCGGAGCGACACGTTCAGGGAACGGAAGCCGCCGCCGACGGGTGTGGTCAGGGGGCCCTTGATGGAGACGGTGAGTTTCCGCAGCGCGTCCAGGGTCTCCGCGGGGAAGTAGTCCCCGTCGTAGATGCCGGAGGCCTTCTCGCCCATGAAGAGCTCGCACCAGTGCACCTTGCGCTTGCCGCCGTAGGCCTTGGCGACCGCGGCGTCCCAGATGCGCAGGCAGGCGTTGGTGATGTCGGGTCCGATACCATCTCCCTCGATATAACCGAGCACCGGGTTGTCCGGGACCACGAGCTTGTCGTTTGCGACGCTGAGTAATTCCCCGCCTTCGGGGATCTTGACGTGTTGATAATCCATGACGGCTCCTATCAGGGGCGTTATACTTACAGATCAACCATATAGGCGCCGTTCAAAATCCACCGTGACGGACGTCAATTGGCAGCCCATCAGTGTCGACCGTGGACGGCATCAGGGCTCGGGGGGAAAGGCGACCAAACAGATAGGCGAAGTGTCGCATACTCTTTAATGATTAGGGATAGGTGAAGCGGCAGGGGCCTGTCCGGCGGCCGCTCTGAATGCCGGTGTTTGTGGGCTATGAATGAAGGCACTCTAGAGCGCGCCCCCTCTGTCGACCTGGACTACCAGGATCGCATCCTGCAGGACGTCTCGCGTACCTTCGCGCTGACCATCCCCCAGCTGCCCGGGGACCTCTCGAGGGTCGTCGGCAACGCCTACCTCCTGTGCCGGATCGCCGACACCATCGAGGACGAGCCGGCCCTCGATGCCGCCGAGAAGCGGCAGTTCTCTGAAGACTTCATCCAGGTCATCGGCGGCACCATGCCGGCCGCGGAATTCGCCCGCGCGCTGCATCCGCTGCTCTCCGACAGCATGCTGGACGCGGAGAAGGACCTCATCTTCCACACCGAGCGGGTCATCCGCATCACCCACGGCTTCAGCGAGCGCCAGAGGGCGGCCCTCTCGCGCTGTATCCGCATCATGTCCCGGGGAATGGCGGACTTTCAGCAGAACAAGACCCTCGGCGGTCTCGCCGACATGCCCGAGATGGATCGCTACTGCTATTACGTGGCCGGCGTCGTGGGGGAGATGCTGACCGAGCTCTTCTGCGACTATTCGCCGGAAATTGACGCACAGCAGGCGGAGCTCCAGAAGCTTGCCGTATCTTTCGGCCAGGGATTGCAGATGACCAACATTCTGAAAGATATCTGGGAAGACCATGCCCGAGGCGCCTGCTGGCTGCCCCGGGAGGTGTTCCAGCGCGTCGGTTTCGACCTGACCGGGCTCGCCGCGGGCTACGAGCGGGAGAAGTTCTCCCTGGGACTCGCAGAGCTCATCGGCATCGCCAGGCTGCATCTCCAGAACGCCCTCAGCTATACGCTGCTGATCCCCGGACACGAGGCGGGCATCCGGCGATTCTGCCTGTGGGCCCTGGGAATGGCAGTGCTGACCCTGCGCAAGGTGTATGCCAATCGGGACTTCACCAGCGGGCAGCAGGTCAAGATATCCCGGCGTAGCGTGAAGGCGGTGGTGCTGGCCAGTAACCTGAGTGTAAGCAACGACACAGCCCTGAAATTGCTCTTCGACGGGTTCACCCGTAGCCTACCGGTTGCGGAGAATCCCCCTAAGCCGATATTGGTGTGAGCGCCCCCAGCGTGTAACATCCGCATCGGTTCGGGAGTCCTGGTGAAGGAAAATTGTCGTATATGAGAATGCAGGCTTTTCGGGAATTGAGCGCCGGTAACGTGGCGGTCTCCGCTACCGCGCCGGAGTATGCGCATCTCGACGCGGGTCTCGCCGTCTGCATCTCCCGGGCCGTCGAGGCACTGCGGGCGGAGCAGTCCCGGGAAGGCTACTGGAGCTACGAGTTCGAGGCCGACTGCACGATTCCCGCCGAATACATCCTCATGATGCACTTCATGGACGAGGTGGACGAGGACATCGAGGCCAAAATCGCCGTCTACATCCGTTCCAAGCAGGGCCTGGACGATGGCTGGTCCCTGTATCCCGGCGGCGAGCTGGATCTGAGCTGCACCGTGAAGGCCTACTATGCCCTGAAGCTCGCCGGCGACGCCCCCGATGCGCCCCACATGGTGCGCGCCCGGGAGGCCATCCTTGCCCGCGGCGGCGCCGTCAACGCGAACGTGTTCACCAAGATCACCCTGGCGTTGTTCGGCCAGGTGCCCTGGCGAGGGGTGCCCTTCATCCCGGTGGAGATCATGCTGCTGCCCCGGTGGTTCCCGTTCCATATCTCCAAGGTGTCCTATTGGTCACGGACCGTCATGGTGCCGCTCTTCGTGCTGTGCACCCTCAAGCCCACGGCGGCCAATCCCCG
>CBDTYP010000034.1:0-15569 GCA_965364645.1 uncultured Gammaproteobacteria bacterium
TGTAGGAGCGAGCTTGCTCGCGAATGAGGCCTCGTTCGCGAGCAAGCTCGCTCCTACAGAAGTTCTATCCGTCGGTGCGCAGGCGTGCCTGCATGTCTTTGAAGCGGTTCGTCTGGCCGGCGGCGCCGCTGAACTGATCCAGGCGTCCCTGCATCTCCGTGTCAAGCTGCTCGAGGCGATCGACGGTGGGCGGGTGAGTGCTGAAGAGGAACGCGAGACTTTGATCGCCCTCGCCCCGCTCGTAAAGGGTCATGAGCATCGCTGGCAGGCCGAAGGGATCGTATCCGCTGCGGGCCGCCACGACGACGCCCATGCGATCCGCCTCGAACTCGTCATCGCGGTCGAGGCCCTTCCCGTAGATCTCCATACCCGCGCCCACCAGCGCATCGACCATGTCGGAATCGTATTCCACCATCATGCCGGCGACGTCGGTCGCGAGGCTCGCCCGCATCTGCTTCTCGATGGCGACCAGATGGTGCTTGCGCAGGACGTGGGATATCTCGTGGCCGATGACGCCGGCGAGCTCCGCCTCGTTGCGCAGCATGAGGAACAGCCCGCGGGTGACGAAGACGTATCCGCCGGGAGCCGCGAACGCGTTCACCGTATTCGTATCGATGACCGCGAACGTCCAGGGTAGGTCCGGGCGCTCAGTCTGCATCGCCAGCCAGCGCCCGATGTGATTCACGTAGGTCTGCACCGGAGGATCGTCCACCAGGGGCGTGGTGCCGAGCAGTCCGGCGGAGAGATCCCGGCCCATCTGGATCTCCTTCTCCACCGGCACCTCGCCGAAGGACTTCACACCCTTGGTCAGTATCTCCGTGACCTTGAGCGGATCCAGACCGCCCAGGTCGAAGGATGCGAGCGACGACGCCCAGACGAGGAGCGTGACAGCCGCAAGGGGTCGCAATGTTCTCATCAGTCCCTGCCGCCGGATGTCTCGGTGCTCGACCCGTCCGATCTGCGGGTTCCCGCCAGCTCGATGTAATCGACACTCTGGGCCGTGAGCCGCTCCTCGCCGGCGAAGCGGTAAGCCTGGTCGCGATCGGCGCGGAAACCCTCCATCTTTTCGAGTTCGGCGGGATCCGGAATCGTGGCCGCCAGATCCTCGGCGGCGAGGCCGCGGATTCCGATGGTCACGTTGCCCTGATCCTGGGGCTCGTCCCGGGACCCACCCAGCAGCCGGGTGATCCCCCGGGACAGGTTCGCGAAGAACCCGCCGCTCTTCTTCTTGGCCGGCGCGGCCGCCGTCTGGGCGGCGGCGCCCACGCTGCTCTGCTTCACCCACCCCTCGCTGCCGCTCGCCTTGACGCGGACCTCCAGCCAGGCGCCCTGCCGTCGGATGACCTCGAGCTGCGTGCCCTTGGGCAGACGCTGCTTGCTGGACGACGCCCCGGACGGGGCGATGCGCAGCAGCGAATCCGCGATGGTAGTGCCCTGCCAGGCCGCCTTGCGCGGCTTCTTCGCGGGAGCGGCCGTCCCTGCGGTGCCCGACTTGGCAGGGGCGGGCGCGGCGCTGCCGGTGGTGACGCGCAGGTGCTGGCGCAGGCTCTCGCTCGGGTGGCCGTCGACGACGAGTCCGGTATTCGACTGATAGCGGCGGATTGCGTGGCGGGTGCTGTTGCCGTAGGCGCCGTCGACGGGCCCGGGCCGGTAGCCGAGCTCAGTGAGCATGTGCTGGATGTCCATGACCAGCTGCTTGAACGTTGTCGGGACGCTGTCGCTCGCACTGGATGCCCCATGGGACAGGGGCGCGAGGAGACAGAGAGCGAGAGATAGGACGCCGACTAGCAGATAACGACTGGTGCAGCGGTTGGCCATGTCGGGTTCCGTTGGCGGCGAGCCGGCGGTGGTCCGCCGGCCGCGGGTATAGAGGGGTTATAGATGAAAGGCCCGGGGTGATCTACCGCGGTCGTCGGGTCTTGGACGTGTCGAGGGCGACGAAGGTGCCGCCGTTCCTCTCGCTCAGGATACGCATGAGCGCGGCGAAGCGGATGCCCGTCTGCTGATAGTGCCTGGCCCGGGTCATCTGCACCGGGAAGCCGACGCCGTGGATGCGCACCAGACGATTCCCCTCGGCGTCTTCCCTGTTGATGGCATCAACCTGCCTGACCACCGCGTCGATGGACGGCCCGGAGAACTCGTCGCCGAAGACATAGAGACTGATCTTCTTGTCGGGGGCATAGAACGTTCGAATTGCGCGGGTTATGCCCTCGACGGGACTGCTGTTGCTGAACGGATTCCAGGTTCTCAGCCGCTTCAAGATGGCCTTTCGCCGAGCCGGGGTATCCGGAATCCATCGACCCGCGTAGCTCGCGAACATGTAGTCACCCATGTCGTTCATGACCTGGATGCCCTTCACTTTCGGATAGACCTCCAGGGTCTCCGAAATCTTCCGGATGGTGAGAGCCCACGCGTTACTGAACATGCTCCCGGACGTATCGATGATGAAGATGATGTACTCGCTGTCCACGGGCAGACCACCGATGTTGGAGTCGTCCTCGGGACGTCGATGGCTCTCGCCGAGCAGACGCTGCATCTCCTCGGTCATATCCTGGCGCGCCACGCTGAGCTTGCCCTCGATGACCAGCTTCGCCTCGAGGGTCTGGCGCGCGGCCGCGTGTTCGCCCTGCACCGCCTTCAACTGTCTGATCAACCCTTCGAGCTCGACCTGATCACGGTTCAGCTCGACGCGCCGGGCGTTCTTCTCCCGATTCAGCACCGTCACGTCGCCGCGCAGCTCGTAGATCGTCCGTTCCAGCTCCGCGATCACCCCCTCGAGATTCGCCCGGATCCCCTCGATCACCATGGGCTCCGCCTGCTTGGAGAGAACGAAGAGCAGGATGATCGCGCCGAAGGCACAGCTGATGATGTCGAGGAACGACATGCTGAAGATCTCGAGCGGCGGCCTCCTGCGCTTCATGGCCAGTCCTTCGACGGGCTGATCATCGATCCCCGGGTCGCAATCGTCAGCCTCCAGAACGCGCTGGCCGCGAACGGATCGCCTTCCATCGGAAACAGGATCGTGTTCATCGGGATGTTCTTGGGAAGCTTCTCCAGGGCGTCCTCGAAGTAGCCCATCCTCTGCTTGCCGGTCACGGTATTGCCGAAGGGCTTGCTCTTGCCCTGGGTCGGCAGCCCATCGGTCAGCAGGTAGATGTTGTCCGGGCGCGGCTCGATGTCCCGTATGGCGGTGAACGCGCGATATAGGCTCGTGCCCTTCCCCGGGACCACTTCCCTCAGCGCGTCCATCGCCCTGTCCACGGTCGCGCTGTCGACGGCCTCGATCCACTCGGGTCCGCTCTTGCCGAGGACGGGGCTCGACAGCACATTGAACGTGACCAGCTGGAACTTGGAGTCCGCGGGGAGCTGACTCACCAGCCATTCGACGGTCTTGATGGTCTGCCGCCACTTCTTCGACAGACGCTTCTGGGCGTCGGAGAGGTTACGCCGCCTGATGACGTTCACTATCGTCGCGTCCAACATGCTCGCGGATGCGTCTACAAGTATCAGGATTCGCTTCCCGCCCATCTTGAGCCCGGTGAGATACTGCCGATCGCCCGCCCCGACGAACTGCCTTACCTGCCGCCCCTTCTCCTCCTGCTCGTCGAGCTTGGCCTGCAGTCCCTTCGACTCCGAATCGAGGCTCTTGAGATCGGACTGCAGGCGATTGATGTGGGAAGTTCGAGCGACGGTCTCCTCGTTGACGAGCTCGAGCTCGGACCGGGCGTTCCCGATGTCGGTGCGTGCCTGCCGCGAGGCGGATCTAACGGTGTCGCGGCTCGCGTCGATCGCGTCGATCTCCACGCGAAGCTCGACGAGATACTTCTCTCCGGTCAGGACTTCCCGCTCGAGCCTGTCCACTTCCCCGCGCAGATCCTCGTGCAGCTCCTCGCGCTCGGTGATGGCGTTGGCGTTGACGATCATCACGAGCAGGACAACCGATCCGAACCCGCAGAACATGACGTCGAGAAACGACATGCCGAAGGGGGTGACGGTGCGGCGCCTTCTCATCGCGGCCTCAGGAGGTCTGCAGGTGACGTATCAGGTGCTCGTCGCAGTAGTACTCCGTGTCCAGCACCAGCTGTTCCTGCATCTGCTGGAGCTGATAGATGAAAAACATCAGCACGATACTGATCACCAGCGCGATGAACGTGGAGTTGAAGGCCACGCCGAGACTCTGCGTGACGCCCGTGATGTCACCCTGAACGGCCTGGTGGGCCTGGCCCAACGCGTCGCCGATGCCGCGCACGGTGCCGATGAAGCCGATCGATGGGATCGCCCACGCGATGTAGCGGATGATCGAGAGTTCCGATTCCAACCGCCCGGCCTCGGATTCGGAGATCTCGCGCACCGACGTCGAGACGTCCTGAATGTTTCCAGTGGCGGAGAAGCGATGCAGCGCGATGGTGAGCGTACGCGGCAGCAGGTACTTCTGCGCGGCCGGGGGCAGCGCCTCGATTCTCCGCGACAGCTCCCGGGTATCCTCGCGCAGGATGCGCTGCTCATCGGGTAGATGGATGAAGTCCCGTTCCAGCAGCAGGCGTTGCCGGTGGGTGACGACCGCCTTGTAGACGAGGATCGAGAAGGCCCAGAACATGAGGATGAAGCAGGCCTCCTGCTCGTAGTCCTTGATGACCACGGCGAAGGAGCGTTCCGGAACATAGGCGGGATCGGCCTCCATCGCCTGTGCCTCCTGCTCCATGAAGGCGCGGGCATCCGGCCGGATTACGGCCACGTAGATCGCGTGCACGACAATGATGGCGATGAGCAGCGAAAACACCTGGAACACGAACTCGGTCGGGAAGCTTTTCTTCATGGGATTCTCATATGTCCACGGGGAAGGATATGGCGCTGTCCGCGGAAATCTTCTCGCTGGGAACGAAGGGCTCGGGGCCGGTCGACTCCGCTCCGCCCGCGGCGGACTCGCTGCCGGGCGAAGTTTTCGTGGAAGCCGCCGGGGGCTCGGTGCTCCCGCCCGCCTGCGGCTTCGACGCCGGATCCGCGAATGCGGGCGTGAGACAACCGAGTGCAAGCGCGAGGACGAGCGCCGGAGCCGCGCCACGGATGCGGAGTCTATTCGGCATAACGGGCGATTCTGAATCCGAGGTCGTCACGGGCCTTCTCACTGTAGTCCCTGTAGCTCAGGCGCAGCTCGCTGATACTGGCGTGTCGCCAGCTGGATCCGCGCACCACGTGATGACGGCCCACCGCCGGGCCGCCGGGATCCGTCACCAACGTCTTTGCCGCCCCCGGGTAGACGGCGTAGAAGTCCTGGCACCATTCTGCCACGTTGCCCCCCAGGTCGAAGAACCCCGGCCCCGTAGGGGCGAATCGGCCGACGGGCGCCGTCACGGGATAACCATCAACATAGTCGCTGAGAGTGTTCGGCAACAGCGTGGCCGCGGCGCTGTCGGCGTAGTTGCCGGCAGCCCCTTTCGGAGGAAACGCCTCTCCCCAGGAATACTTGCGGGGCTTCGCGCCGCCCGCCTGGCGGGCGGCGTTCGCCCATTCCGCCTCCGTCGGCAGACGGTAACCCGTGGTCGGCGGATCCTTCGGCACGAAGCTCTCGCCCGACTTCTCGTAGGCCGGGGGGAGGCCGTCCTTCGCGCTCAGCCAGTTGAGGTAGCGCACCGCGTCTTCCCAGCTGACCTCCACCACCGGCTGCGACGCTTCGCTGAGGCTCTTGCCCCGCACGCTGCCGGATCGATGCGTCGACTTGAATCGGAGGAACTCCGCGTTGCTGACCTCTTTGACGCTCAGGTAGTAGGGACGGGTGATCTCCACGAGGCGCTGGCTCTCGTTCGCCCGCCGACCCTGCTCGCGGCGCGAGGCGCCCATGGCGAACCGGGCCGGCTCGAGCAGCTTGAGCATCTGACCTTCGGCTGTCGTGATCACGGGTTTGCGCGCCGCGACCTTCGCCTGGGCGACGGTCTTCAGCGTCACCGAAATCTGCTGGCTCACTCCCGCCCGCGGGGTCACCGTCGTGGCGAAACTTTCGTAGCCGTCTTTCTTCACCTCGAGGCGGTGGGGTTTCGCGGTCAGGCGCACGCGGCCTGTGGCGGGACCGTGCAACCGGCCGTCGATGTAGAGCTCCGCGTCCACGGGCTGGCTGGTAACGAACAACGTGCCATAGCGTGGCGACATCGCGAGGGTCAGGGTCTCGCTCGCGGCCGGCTCCACCGCCACCTTCCTGGCGATGCGCTCGTAGCCCGCCTTCGTGATCGTGATCGTGTGCTCCCGGCGGGGGCTGAGGCTGAGCTCGACGGGCGTGCGCCCGCGAAACCGTCCCCCGACCGACACGTTGGCGCCCGCCGGATTAGTCTCGACTCTGACGATGCCGTCGGACTCCACCATCGTGAACGGAGGCAGGCTTTGCGCTTCGTTCGCTGTCACGTGCAGCGTCCTCGCCAGGGTATCGTAGCCCTCGCGCTCCAGGGAGAGACGATAGGTGCCCTCGAGAATCTCGGCCCGCAGCGGCGTCTCTCCGATGTCCTTTCCATCGAGCAGCACCCGTGCCCCTCCCGGCTCCGAGCTGATGGACACTTCCGCCCACAGGGGTGACAACACGACCTCCACCTCTTGACGTTCGCCGAGGCCGCGCACGTCGACGCGCAGCGAAGCCGGTGCGTAGCGTTGGGCTTCGACGCGGACTTCGTGCTCACCCGCGGGGATCTCCACATCGCCGAGGGGCATGGTGCCGGCGACGGTCCCGTCCACGCTGACCGTCGCGGAAACTTCGGGTCGAACGACGAATCGAACCATGCCGGGCAGCTTCTCCAACGTGAATGCCAGGGTCTGGTGCTCGGAGCCGGCGATGTCCACCCGTGTGTCCAGGGGCCGGTAACCCGCCCGGGCGGCCCGCACGCGGTATTCGCCGGGAATCATCAGTAAGCGCCCGCCGACTTCCACGCCGGGCCAGGTCCCGTCTATATGCATAGTGTCCGGCGCCGGCGATACCTCGAAGGAGACCGGCGTGGCGACGAACACGAAGCCGGCGGCGGCGACGAGGACAGTGAACACGGACAGCGCGACGATCTTGACTACCCGCCGGCGGGTCCAGCGCGCGCCGGACCCGCCCCCACGGGAAGAGTCCGTCACGACGCTCGTTGCCGGCGGCGGCGTTCGCGGCGGCGTAACCGCGGGGGCGACCACGTCGGCATCGACGTGGAAGCCGATACTGGTTGCGCCCGCCTCGTATCGCAGCGTCGCACCGGCGACGACCAGGGTGTCGCCGTGCTCGAGCCAGGCCGAAGCGGTGAGTGGCTCGCCGTTGCGCAGAAGGGGCGGGGCGCCGGCGGCGGGCTGCACGAAGACGTGAGTGTCGGATCGCCCGACGACGGCGAATACGGCATTGGCCCCCGTGTCGGGAAGACGGATATCCGCCTGGGGACCACGGCCGATCCTGAGCGGAAAGTCCCCGTCCGAGCAGGTGCGCCTGCCGCGTATGTCTTGAATGATGACGTCGCGAGTCAAATCTTTTCCTGGCAGCGAACCATCACATGGGCCGGTTCTTCTCCCGCAACCAGCGTGAACTCGACTCGGACATCCCGGTAGCCCGAACGGGTTCCCACCGCGACGTAGCTTCCCGGCGGCAACAGGACGTCGCGGCTTTCGAAGCGGCCGAAGCGGCCGACCTTGTAGACGGCGACATCGGTGAGGTTATCGGACTGCAACCTGACCTGCATGGGGGTTCGCGCGATCGCGACGGCTCTGCCCAGCTTACCGACCTTCGCGGCGAGATCGGGCTCCACGCCGGCGTCCGGTTCACCGGCCGCGGCCAGCAGACGTTGCGCGTTGGCGCGGGGGCCGGGAGCACTCAGGCGATCGAGCGAGCCCAGATAAGCGTCGAGCTCGGAGTGGATGCGGGCCTTCGCGAGGCTGCGCTCGCGTCCCGCGCGGGCGAACGCCGCGCTCGGATCGATGGCGAGGACGGCCCCGTAGTGCTCGCCCGCCTCGCGCCAGCGTTCCGCCGCCTCGAGCTTCGTCGCCTCCCGGCGATGATTGCTGATGCGGCTGTGTTGAACGGCCAGCTCGAGACGCTCGCGGGTATCCGCCACCTCCGGTGTGCCGGGCTTGATGGAATCGGCGCGGGCGAGCGCAGCACGCGACGCCGCGAAGTCGTTCCCATCGAGGGCCGTCAACGCGACCGACATGGCGGACAGGAACTCCCGATCGCGGATTCTCGCGGTGACCGCGGCGTGGGCATCCCGCGCCTGCTCGGAATGGGCATCGAGAGCCATGGCGGCGGCATACTTTTCTCTGGCGGCTTTCAACTCGTCCCGGGCTTCATGCCCGGCGCCGGCGGCGACGAGGGCGACGACCTCTTCCAGGACTCCGGCTCTCAGCATGCCGAGCTGCGCGCGCTCGTTTTGAGGCTCGAGTGCGAGGGCCGTCTCGAACGCATCGCGCGCCCCCGGTCCGTCGGAGGCACCGAGTGCGGCTTCGCCCCTGTCCAGCGCCGCGATCAGACGCTCCGGTCTGGATGCGCTGAGCGCTTCGAGCGCCGCGACCGCCTCGTCGTAGTGCCGAGATGCGCTGGCGAAGCGTCCCGCCTGCAGATCCGCATCCCCGGCCGCCAACGTATCCAGGGCCGCGTCATAGTCCGATCCGCCCCACATCGCGATGCCCTCCGCCTCGAGCTCGGTCTGCATCCTGAGCACGACGCCGAGCTTGTTGCCCGCCTCGCGCTTCTCCCTCGCCAGACGCCGTGCATCCTCCGGGGGCGGCGGTGGAGGCGGCGGCTCGGCCTGCACCCGGGCGGGCGGCTGCCGCTCGACCACCCGTTCGGCCACCAGATCCGGCAGCACGATTACCACGACCACGAGCGCGACCAGCAGCAGGAACAGCAGGGCGATGGTCACCCGGCGCAGAGTGACGTTTGGCTGGCGCGGGGCATCGCCCGCGGCGGGTTCGGCCTCGCGGGGGCCGGAAGCCTCTTCGGGTTCGGGCCGGTCTTCGGTGTCGCTGGGGTCACTCACGGAGCGGGATCACGGACCTGCCTGGATGACTGACTGGCTCTCCGCCCCGGGACGCGGAGCGGGCGTCAGTATACGGACTTCGGTTCCGGCGTGGCCGGTGCGCGCGCCTCGGGCGCCGCCGGCTTCTCCATTGTCGCGTTGACTTCGCCGAGGCCGGTCTCGGTGAAGTAGATGCTCTTCAACAGGCGCCGCCAATCAGCGTACTGCACTTCCGCCGAGCCCGTGAGCTCCACGGTCTCACCGTCCACCTCCACGACCAGCGGCTTGACGTCGGACTCGAACGATACGCCCAGCTCGCGGATGGCGTCCTCGTGGATCTCGACCTGACCGCCCAGATCGATACCGCTCTTGAGAGAGATCCCCCCGCCGACCAGCATGGCGTTGCGCAGCGCGACGGTATTGCCCCCGCCGGCCAGAACGTCGAGGGCGATAGCGCCGGCGATGAGCGCGCCGCCGAGGATCTGACGGGTCAGCGCCTTCCGCTCCACCTCACGCAGCGCCTCCACCTCCTCGGCCCGCGACTGCCGCCAGCTCACATAGGGGTCCCACATGTTTGCGTAGAAGACTTCGTAGTGACTGGTGAGCGTATCGATGAGCATGTACTCACGCTCGCGGATGGCGAGCACACGCTGCAGCATCGGATCGTCGGCGGCCGGGAGCCGCTTCACGGTCCATATTCCCTCCTCGTCTTCCGCGAGATAGGGCGCGAACACGTCGGGAGCCAGCCAGGCGGCGAAGCGCAGCTCCGCAACCTGCCGGATGTCGGCGACTTCCTCCGGGGTTAGTCCCGCCCTGTGCCGGGCGAGATCGTTGGCGATTGAGTTGTAAAGATCCTGGAAGGGATCGTCCTCGCCGCGCCGATGCTTGTCGTACTCCTCGGGCTCCTTCTCCGCCTCGTACACGTGGCTGAACCAGTGCCGGCCGGTGGCATCGTGGGCGTCGATGGCCAGCTCGAAGGTCTCGCCATCGGATTGGAGAATCTTCCCGGTGACGAGCACGTCGGTGGCCTCGGACCGGCTCGGGATCACCCGCACCGCGCCCCAGTGCCCAGTGCGCTGCATGGTGTTCTTGAGGTGAACCGGTACGTAGCGCGCCTCGCTCTTGCGTATCTCCGGCGAGATGCCTTCGTCCTCGTCGAGATCCGCCCCCTCGATACCCGGATTGAATGTCTCGATCCCCACGTCCAGGAGATCGGACTCCGAGAGCTCCGTCTCGGCCATCTCGATTGCGGTGGGCTCGACGTCCTTGTGGGTGACGCCGCTGCAAGCCGCGAGCAGCGTATACGCGAGGAGCACGACGATTGAGCGGGTGAGGATCTGCATCACGTGTCCATGGTCCTACTGGGTGCTGCTCTTGTACCTGCGGTACTCGTCCCAGAGCTTCTCCCGTAGCTCCGGATCCTGCTCGTTCTCCGCCGCCTCGCGCAACTGCCGGGCGACGACGTCGTCATCCCTGCCGTCGGGGATGTCCGCGGGGACATTGGTGCTGCCCGCCTGGCTGCCGGCATCGCCGGGGCCACCCGCGGATGCCACCTGCTCGCCGCCTTCCTGGCCCTTGCCGGCGGCCTCTCCCGTCTCTCCGGGCTCTCCCGGCTCGCCCTGCTTCCCGGAATCGCGCCCGGCGCTGCCGCCGGCGGCGGACTCTCCGCCGCTCTTCCCGGACCCTTCCGCGGTCTGCCCCTCGGGGCCCTTGCCCTCGCCCTGGCCCTCACCTTCGCCACCCTCCTTGGATGCGGCGTCCTGGCTGGCCGAGCTGCCGCCGGCGGCGCTCGTGGACGCCGCCCGTGACTTCTCCGAGATCTCCTTCTGCTCACGCAGCAGCTTTTCGTCGAACGCGGATAGCGAGGTGCCGAGCTCGGCGTCCAGCGACGCGATCTTCTCTTCGTCGGTCTGTCCGCGATTGAAGTCCGCCGGCAGAGGCTCGCTCGCCTGCTCCGCGTCGGCGCCCTCGAGCTTCGCGACGGCCCGGCGCTGCTGGTCCACCAGCATGCCAAGACTCACCAGGTAGTCTTCGAAGTCGGCGATCTCCGCGGCCGTCATCTCGCCGCCCGCGAGCAGGCTCTCGAAGTCCCCGCGCATGCGCCGCTCTGTCTCCACCCGCAGGCGCAGCTCCTCACGGGCGGCCTGCAGCTCCGGGACCGTGGCCGCCGGCGCGGCGCCGGCCCACAGGGCGGCGAGCAACAGAAGCGCCGCTCCGTTTCCGGTGAATGAGTCTCTAAACATCGTCAATGCCGTACAAGCCCCTATGGATTCGACAACGGGCCGCCCGCCGGGGTTTCCCATTCATTAGAAGGTAATAGCATTTGTCCGGCGCGAAAAGCGATGCCGGCCGCAGAATCGGCCTCGCGGCCTTGAACGATTAGTTTCGACTCGCTACCATCTCGCCCATGTCGGAGAAATCTTCCGCGCCGGAACGGGTGGTGGCGGAGCTGGTGGAACAGCTCGGTCACTGTGCCTGCTCCGAGGCCTTCCAGGGCGGGCTGAACCCGGCCCAGTGGTCCGCGCTTCGTTACATCGAGCGGGCCAACCGCTTCTCCCGCACGGTCAGCGCCTTCGCCCGATACCACGGCACCACTCGGGGCACCGCCTCCCAGACCATCCGGGCGCTGGTGCAGAAGGGCTTCCTGCGCCGGCGGCCGGCCAGTCACGACCAGCGCAGCTTCCGCCTCGAGCTCACGGATCAGGCGAGGCAGGTGCTGGACTCCGACCCCATCGGCGAGTTCGTGAGCGCGGCCGGTGCCCTGCCGCCGGAGCAGTGCAGCGCGCTGGCCCGGGGGCTGCGGGCCATGCTGGAGCAGGTCCTGGAGAAGCGCGCGCGCCGGCCCTTCGGGGTCTGCACCTCCTGCGAGCATCTGCGCCCCGTGGACGATCCGAGAGAAGGATGCGGCGGCCACCATTGCAGGCTCCAGGACGAGCTGCTCGACGATCACGATCTGGAGAGAATCTGCGTCGACTTCCGTTGCCGGCAGGATCACTGACCCTTGGGATCCCTGACGTCGCACCACATATATAGAGATCAGCAATGAGCACAGAACAGAACAACCTCCCCCCGCAGGCGCTGGCCTTCACCGAGCACGCGGCGGAGAAAGTGAAAGAGCTGGGCGCCCGCGAAGAGTATTCGGGCTCCATGCTGCGGGTCTATATCCAGGGCGGCGGCTGCTCGGGATTCCAGTACGGTTTCGCGTTGGAGAACGAGGAGAACCAGGACGACATGGTGGTCGAGACGGAGGGGGTCAAGCTCCTGGTGGATCCCATGAGCTTTCAGTATCTGATGGGCGCCGAGATCGATTACCTGGAAGACCTGCAGGGCGCGCGTTTCGTCATCAACAATCCCAACGCAACCACCACCTGTGGCTGCGGGTCGTCATTCGGTATCTGAAGGCCGGCGATCGAACAAACTAAAGTTCCCCCGGGCACCTGTCGATAGCCTCCTTATACCCCTCCCCGGGGTAGCAACAGGCGACAGGCGAGAATCATGCTCGACGAGGATACCCAGCCGAAGACGCTCTGGTCTCAGACCCAGTTCGAAATGCTCTATCTCGCCCTGGATCGCGGCAAGCCGGACATATTCATCAAGGAGATTATGCGGGATCTCTACAAGCGCGGATTTCCGCCGGAATACGTCCTGCCCCGGGTGCGCAAGAAGCTCGGGATGGTCGCCTCGAATCGCATCAAGCTGATCCTGCGACCGCCGAAAAAGAAGCGCTGACGTTCACCGGATTTCCGTAGGTTGGGCTGAGCGTAGCGAAGCCCAACATCCAGGTCGTCATGTTGGGCTTCGCTACGCTCAGCCCAACCTACGGGAGTTACAGAAGCTTCTCCATAATCACGGTGTCGACCCACTTGCCGGCGAGCAATCCCTGCTCCCGGTAGACACCCACGCGGCGAAATCCCATGCGTTCGTAGAGCGCCATCCCCGGGGCGTTCCACAGGAATGCAGCCAGCACCATCTTGTGATAGCCGATGGTGCGGGCGATGGTGATGAGCTCTTCCAGCACGACCCGCCCGACGCCGGACCCGCGCCCGGAACGGGCCACGTAAACGGAAAACTCCGTCACGTGATCGTAGGCGGGGCGCGGGTTGAACGCGTTCAGGCTGCCCCAGCCGACGACGGCGCCGCCACGCTCGGCGACGACGACCGGGTGCCGTTCGCCTCTGGATGCGAGCCAGGTGCGCTGCTCGTCACCGGTGCGAAGCCGTGTCTCGAGCGTAGCGTCGCCGTCCTCGATGCCTTCGTTGTAGATATCACATATCGCCTGCGCGTCCTCGGAACGCGCCGGCCGTATCGTGACCGCTGCCGTCTCCATGCCATACCTCGCACGCCGCGCCGTCGATCCCCCGGACCTTGCAATACAGCAAGCGAGATGGTTCATTGCAAGCCTGAGGAGAGCGTCCGCCCGGAGGGAATCATGTTCTCGCTGAAGAAGAAGACCGCCATGCCCGCGCCCGAAGACGCACCCCCGGGGCGCGACACACCCATCCCGGTACCCGAGAAGCACTTCGTCCATGGCCGGCCGATGCTCCCGCCCTTTCCCGAGAACATGCAGCAGGCGGTCTTCGGCCTCGGTTGCTTCTGGGGAGGCGAGATTCGCTTCTGGGATCAACCCGGCGTCTATACGACGGCGGTAGGCTACGCCGGCGGATACACCGCGAACCCGACCTACCAGGAAGTCTGCAGCGGACAGACGGGGCACAACGAGGTCGTGCTCGTGGTATTTGACCCGCAAGCGATCACCTACTCCCAACTGCTCAGTCTGTTCTGGGAAGCCCACGACCCGACCCAGGGCATGCGTCAGGGCAACGATGTCGGCACCCAGTACCGTTCAGGGATCTATACCTACGGCGACGAGCAGCACGAGATCGCGCTCGCCTCCCGGGAAGAGTACCAGGGGGCGCTGGCCGCGGCGGGCTACGGTCCCATCAGCACCGAGATCCTGCCGGCTCCGGAGTTCTACTACGCGGAGGACTACCACCAGCAGTACCTCGCGAAGAATCGCGGCGGCTACTGCGGCCACGGCGGTACCGGCGTGCGCTGCGCCGTGCCGGCGTAGTCGTCGTTCAGGGCCCTACCCTACGCCGAGCTGCGCGGCACGCTCGAGGAGCCGGCGCGCGTTGAGATAGATCGGCAGCTCCACGAGGGATCCGTCCACCTCGACCCGGCCTCGTCCCGTGGCCTGGGCGGCTTCGAATGCATCCACGACCCGCCTCGCGCGGGCAATGTCTTCCGCCGCGGGCGTCAGCACCCGATTGATGACGCTCGCGTGCGCCCCGTGCACGGCGCTCTTGGCGCGATAGCCCAGTCTGCGCGCCGTCAGGGTGTCGGCCTCCACCCCTTCCGTATCTGTCCACGTATAGGGGCAATCGATGGAGATTACGCCGGCGGCCACGCACTCGACGTGGAAGCGCGCCCGCACGTAATCGAGCTCGACACCGGTGCGGCTGCGCTCCGCGCCGAGATCCGCCGCCATGTCTTCCGATGCCACCAGGCAGGCGCTCACCCGGGGGCTCCCACGGCATATGGAGAAGGTGTTCAGCAGTCCGCGGGCCAGCTCGACGTTGGGCACCAGCTCGGTGGCGCCCGGTTCGATCCCGTGCCGGAGCTCGAGATCCGTCACCGCGTCGTCCAGCGCGCGGATCTGTCCGGCGTCGTCCGCCTTCGGCAGCAGGATGACGTCCGGCGCGCCGGCCATGACGGATTCCAGATCCGCCATCCCGTCGCCGTCCAGGGGATTCACCCGCACCGCCGCGACGGCGCCGGCGCGCCGCCACCGCGCCATCACCTCAGGGCTGGCCGCCCGGGCGTGGGGCCGTCGCTCCGGCGCGGTGAAGTCCTCCAGCTCCTGGATGAGCACGTCGGCGCCGCTCTCGGGCGCCGCGGCCAGGGCCGCGTCGTTAGCTCCCTCCACGAAGTACCAGGAGCGGCGCGCCTCGACCGGCTTGCGGTCCCGTGCCGTCATGGTGCTCAGGCGCCGCCGTCGAGCTCTCGCAGGCGCCGTTCCGCGCTGCAGAGTTGCACGCAGACCACGAAGATCTGCATCGCGCGATCGACGTCTTCCACGGGCGGGTAGCTGGGCGCCAGGCGGATGTTGCGATCTTCCGGGTCCCGGCCGTAGGGGAAGGCGGCACCGGCGGGGGTCAGCTTGACCCCCGCCTCGGCCGCGCGATCGATGATGGCCGCGGCGAGGCCGGGCGGCGCATCGAAGGAGACGAAGTAACCGCCGGCCGGGTCCGTCCACGTCCCCATGCCTCGACCCTCGAGGCCCTCGCGCAGGCGATCCTGGACACACTGGAATTTGGGCGCGAGAAGCGCAGCGTGGCGGGTCATCAGCGCACGCACCCTCTCCATGTCGGGGAGATAGCGCATATGTCGCAACTGGTTGACCTTGTCGGGACCGATGGTCGCGACGGACAGGTGGCGCCTGAACGCCTCCAGGGTGCCGGGGCTCGCGCCCATGAAGGCGAGGCCGGCGCCCGCGAATGTCACCTTGGATGTCGAGCCGAAGATGACCACGCCGTCCTCGGTGCCCTGTCGCCGGCACTCGTCCATGATGTTCAGCAGTGGCACCGGATCGCTCGCGAGCTCGTGCACCGC
>CBDTYP010000035.1:0-15499 GCA_965364645.1 uncultured Gammaproteobacteria bacterium
TCAAGGAGTTTCCGGAAGGCGAGGCCAAGGTCGCCGAGATCGGCGAGGAGATTCACCTCGGCGCCATGGTCTTCATGCGCCGCGAATACAAGACGCTGTTCTGGTTCGCCCTGATCCTGTTCATCATCCTGATGTTCGCCCCTGGACTCGGCTTCGGGACCGCGATGGCATTCCTCGTGGGCGCCCTGACCTCCGCCGGCGCCGGCTACATCGGCATGAACACCGCCACCCGCGCCAACGTGCGCACCACCACGGCGGCCTTTACGAAGGGTCCGGCGGAGGCCCTGACCGTGGCCTTCTTCGGCGGCTCCATCATGGGCCTCGCGGTGGCTTCACTGGGACTGCTCGGACTCGGCACCCTGTACCTCTTCTTCGGCGGCGACCCGGAGACGGCCCACACCATCCACGGATTCGGCATGGGCGCCTCCACCGTGGCGCTGTTCTCCCGCGTCGGCGGCGGCATCTTCACCAAGAGCGCGGACGTGGGCTCGGACCTGGTGGGTAAGCTGGAGGCCGGCATCCCCGAGGACGACCCGCGTAACCCCGGCGTGATCGCGGACAACGTGGGCGACAACGTGGGCGACGTGGCCGGCATGGGCTCGGACATCTTCGAGTCCTACTGCGGCGCCATGATCGCGACCATCGCCATGGCCTCCACCATGGCCGCGGACATCATCGACCCCCTGGGTGAGCGGCAGACGCTGATGTTCCTGCCCCTGGCCCTGGCCTCCCTGGGACTGGTGTGCTCCATCATCGGCATCTTCCTGGTGCGTCACTACTCCTCCAAGAAGCCGGAGGTGGCGCTGCGTATCGGCACCATCGGGGCCACCATGGTGTTCATCCTGCTCTCCTTCCTGCTCGTGCTGGCCGTCGATGTCTCGGTGTGCGTCACATCGCCAAGCAGGGCGAGACCGGCGCCGCCACGGTGATCATCGCCGGACTCGCCATCGGCATGAAGTCGGTGGCCGTTCCGGTTCTCACCATCTGCGCCATCATCGCGGTGTCCACCCAACTGGTGGGGCTCTACGGCGTCGGCATCGCCGCCGTGGGCATGCTCGCCACGGTTGGTATCACGATGGCCATCGACGCCTACGGGCCGGTGGCGGATAACGCCGGCGGCATCGCCGAGATGGGCGGCCCGGGACCAGAGACCCGCGCCATTACCGACTCCCTGGACGAGCTGGGTAACACCACCGCAGCCATCGGCAAGGGCTTCGCCATCGGCGCCGCGGCGCTCGCGGCGCTCGCGATCATCACCGCCTTCGTCGAGACCGTGTCGTCGCGGATACCCGACTTCTCGCTGGAGCTCAGCGACCCGATGGTGCTCATCGGGCTGTTCATGGGCGGCATCCTGCCCTTCCTGATCGGCGCCATGACCATGGAGGCGGTCGGCAACGCCGCCTTCGATCTCATCAACGAGATCCGGCGCCAGTTCCGCGAGATCCCCGGCCTGCTCGAAGGCAAGGCCAAGCCGGATACGGCCCGCTGCGTCGACATCGCTACCATGGCGGCGCTGAAGAAGATGGTGCCGCCGGGAGCCCTGGCGGTGGCCGCGCCCTGGATCGTGGGCCTGGGCCTTGGTCCCGAGGCTCTCGGCGGACTACTCGGCGGCGCCCTGCTCGGCTGCGTGCTGCTGGCGCTGACCATGGCCAACGCCGGCGGCGCCTGGGACAACGCCAAGAAACACGTGGAGCAGGGAAACCTCGGCGGCAAGGGAACCGAGACTCATCGCTCCGTGGTGGTCGGTGACACCGTGGGCGATCCCTTCAAGGACACCTCCGGGCCGTCCATGAACATCCTCATCAACGTGATGGCCATCGTCAGCCTGGTCATCGCGCCGATGCTGGGATAAGAACAAGAGATTCGTAGGTTGGGCTGAGCGTAGCGAAGCCCAACGTTCGGATCACAGCTCGAACGCGGTGTTCAGTTTCTTCGGCACCGGTTCGTTGCGTAGCTTCACGTAGCTCGGCAGTCCGTTCTCGTAGGGCGGATAGTCTTCGCCCTGGATGAGGGGACGCAGGTAGCGGCGGCAGGCTTCCGTGATGTGGAAGCCGTCGTCGCTGATGAACTCCGGCGGCATCTTCTTCTCCACGTTGGCGACGTCTTCGAGATTCGCCGTGCCCACCTCCCACCGGTAGGGATCTTCGGACGTCCGTACGATGATGGGCATCACGGCGTTCCTCCCCTCCACCGCCAGCTCGACCGCGGAGCGGCCGAGCGCATAGGCCTGCTCGACATCCGTCGCCGACGCGATGTGCCGCGCCGAACGTTGCAGATAGTCGGCCACGGCCCAGTGGTACTTGTACCCGAGCCGCTCCTTGATCAGGTTCGCGATCATCGGTGCGACGCCGCCGAGCTGCGCATGACCGAAGGCGTCCCGGGTGCCGGTCTCCGAGAGAAACTTGCCGTCGGCATTGCGCACGCCCTCGGAGACGACGATCGCGCAGTACTCGTTCTTCTCCACGGATGACTTGACGCGATCCAGAAACTTTTCCTCGTCGAAGACGACCTCGGGAAACAGGATGATCTGGGGCGCGTCGCCCTCGTGCTCGGCCGCGAGCCCACCGGCGGCGGCGATCCAACCCGCGTGACGGCCCATTACCTCGAGCACGAACACCTTCGTCGACGTGAGCGCCATCGAGGCGACGTCGAATGCCGCCTCGCGGATGGACACCGCGACGTACTTTGCGACGGATCCGAAGCCGGGGCAGTTGTCGGTAATGGGCAGATCGTTGTCCACGGTCTTCGGGATCCCGACGCAGACGATGGGATAGCCGAGCGTGTCTCCGATCTGAGACACCTTGTAGGCGGTGTCGGCGGAGTCGCCGCCGCCATTGTAGAAGAAATACCCGATGTCGTGGGCCTTGAAGACATCGATGAGGCGTTCGTACTGGGCGCGGCTCTCTTCGAGGCCCTTCAGCTTGTAGCGGCAGGAGCCGAAGGCGCCGGCCGGCGTGTGCCGGAGCGCGGCGATGGCTTCGCTGCTCTCCCGGCTGGTATCGATGAGATCCTCCGTCAGGGCGCCGATGATGCCGTTGCGCCCGGCATAGACTCTGGCGATGGCGCCGGGATGCTCCCGTGCCGTCTCGATCACGCCGGCGGCGGTAGCATTGATGACGGCGGTGACCCCACCGGACTGCGCGTAGAAGGCGTTTTTGACCGTACTCATGGGGCCTCTCAGTCAGGCCGATCGTCGGCTCGATCGATCCTGTATCATGTCACCCGGACCCGGCCGAAGGGCAGGCGCACCAATCCTAACGAGCGCCCTTGTATCTGTGCAAATTCCCCTCAATATTCACCTCTGGAAACGGACATTGTCCGGAGGTTGTGGGTTGGCGCTGGAACTGACGAGGAAAGCCGTCCGGCGGCGCTTCGCCGTGCTGGCGTTGTGTGCGTCGCTGCCTCTCGCGGCCATGCCGCTCGTGTCCCGGGGCCAGAGCCAGCTGCCCGATTTCGGGGATCCCGCCAGCACGACCCTGTCACCCGCCGACGAGCGCGAGATCGGCGCGCTGCTGATGCGCCAGATTCGTGCATACATGCCGGTCATCGACGATCCCGAGGTCGAGAATTACATCCAGACGCTGGGCTACAACCTGTTGGCGAACGGCACCCAGGGCAGCACGGATTTCTACTTCTTCGTCATCGCCGATCCGGCCATCAACGCCTTCGCGATGCCGGGCGGCTACATCGGGTTCAACTCGGGCCTGATCACCAACTCGGCGTCCGAGAGCGAACTCGCATCGGTCGTTGCCCACGAAATCGCGCACGTGACCCAGCGCCACATCGCGCGTGCGATCGCCGCGCAGGAGGGCGTTCAGTACGCCACGATCGCAGCGGTCATCGCCGGCCTCATCATCGGGACGCAGAACAGCGAAGCAGGCCAGGCCGCCATCGCCGGCGCCTCGGCCTACGGTGTCCAGTCACAGATCAACTTCACGCGAGCGAACGAAAAGGAGGCCGACCGCGTCGGGATCGCCATGCTGGCGAAGGCCGGCTACGACCCGCGCGCCATGCCCGAGTTCTTCAAGAAGCTCGACCTCGCGTCACGCTACTACAGCCGCCCGCCCGAGTATCTCTCGACTCACCCGGTAACGACGAACCGTATCGCGGACAGCCGCAGCCGCGCGGAGCAATATCCCTACAAGCAGGTCGCCGACAGCGACAGCTTCGGCCTGACCCGGGCGAAGCTGAATGTCCTGACGAGCAACAACCTTCCGCGGCTGCTCGCCATCTACGAGGCCGATCTCAAAGAGGAGAAAAAGGGGGATCGCACCCCGGCGCTCTACGGCCGCGCACTGACGCTGGCCAAGCTGGGTAAGCACGAACGGGCGAACGCGGAGTTTCGCAAGCTCATCGCCGCGTATCCGGAGAGCGTCCGATTCCGCGTCGCCCTCGCCGGGCAGATGCTCTCGGCCGGGGACACCAAGGACGCCCTCGCGACCTACGAGGACGCCTATGGGCTGTTTCCAGACAGCAAGCAGCTGGTGCGCCCCTACGTGGACGCGCTGCTGCGCAACGGCCAGGGCGACAGGGCTCTGCTGATTCTCGAAGACTTCTCGCGCCTGTACTCGAAAGACGCGGCGCTCTACCGGCTCGAGGCGGAGGCCTACCGGCAGACCGGCAAGACGATGAACAGCCGCATGTCGCTGGCGGAACACTACTACCGCATCGGCGAGCTCGATGCCGCGATACACCAGCTGCAGCTTGCGTCCAACGAGCCCGGCGGTGACTTTTACGAGAGCTCCAAGCTGGATGCGCGGCTCAAGGAGCTGGAGCGAGAAAGGGCCTTTCTAATGCGTTGATGGCATGTTTCGGCCCTTTGCCGGCGCGTGTGGGAAGCAGCTTCCTCGCTTGGGAAAGAAGTCTTTTTGACCCGGGCGCCCCATTCTGGGAAAAGATTACCTACGCTGCATACGCGCGGGGAGCGCCGGGAATTTGTCAGCAACCAGCATTACTATCCGTTCACGCCTGCCCGGTTCGTCGGGTACGGCCATCGACGGTCCGGATGCGGATGGCGGGCTCGCGCCAGACAATAAACGCGCACGCAACGATCGCCGCCAGCGCCATCCTCTATTGACGGACTGGAAATGGTCCCACCGCGGCCGGCGTAGGGCGGTGCGGCGCAACATCGACAATTACAAGACCCATGCGATCCTGGACTGGTATCACCCCAGCCTGTTCTTCTTCATCGTCGTCACCTACGTCCTGAGCGGCATCGACGCCATCCTGACGCTGACGTTGCTCGAACTGGGCGTCGCCGAGGAAGCGAATCCGTTCATGCACATGCTGCTGGCGGAGAACATTCATCTCTTCGCCGGCGTGAAGGCGCTGGTAACCGGGTTGGGACTCGTCTGCCTTACCGCTTACTCGAACCAATGTCTGTTTACCAAGCTTCGGGTCGACAGACTCATCTACATGCTGTTCGCGGTATATACATTACTGGTCGTCTATGAAGTTTCCCTGCTGCGCATCGCCGAGTCGGCACGCTGGCTGAGTAACGGCTGATCCGTCGGGGTCAGTCGGTCGAATAGACCGGCGTGCGCCACTCTGGGTGGTCCGCTGATTCACCCTTCGCCACGCTGAAGAAACGCTCCTGCAGTCCGCGCACGACGGAGCCCACTTCACCGTTCCCCACCTTCAGTCGATCGATGGCGGTTATCGGTGTCACCTCCCATGCGGTTCCGCAAAAGAATGCTTCATCGGCCGCCGCGAGCTCGCTCCTGTCGATGTCGCGCTCCTGAACCTCGACGCCGGACTCACGCAGAAGCTCGATCACCGACGAGCGCGTAATGCTCTCGAGTATGTCGCTCGAGGTGTGCGGCGTGCTGGCGACACCGTCGCGCATCATGAAGAAACACATCCCCGGCCCCTCGGACACCTTACCGCGGGCGTTGAGGAGAATCGCAGTGTCGTAGCCATCGGCGCGCGCCTGCATACCAGCGAGGCGGCCGTTCTGATAGTTCGCGTTGCACTTGACCCGCATGGGCATCGCGTTGTCCGCCACGCGCTGCCAGGAGCTGACCTGAGCAGTGCAGCCTTCCTCCAGCTGGCCGGGACCGCCGCGGGTCGCCGCCGTGATGACGAGTCCGACGGGGCCACTGACGGCGGGCCCGCCGAATCCTTCCACGAACACCGTGGCCATCGAGTGCACAGTCGCGCGAAACTCGTTGGCGCGCAGCAGCTCGATGGTCTTCTCCCTGACATAGGCGCCGTCGAAAGCATTCTCGAAGCGCATGAATTTCTGGGAGTACTCCAGGCGCTCCATGTGTGCATCCATCTGGAACAGATACATCTGCTGGTGATCGTCGTTCCAATAACCACGCAGGCCTTCGAATACCGCCGTGCCGAACTTGAAGGCGACCGTGGACACGTGCACCTTGGCGTCCTCCCACGGCACGATCTCGTCGTTGAAAAAAATGTACTTGGGTCTTTCCACGCTGGTTTCTTCCTGGTAAGCCTCTGAGCCTGGTCACGTAGTCTACACTGCCAGGGTATTTTCGATCACAGGACGGCGCCGTGCAGCTCCCGGAGTCTCCGCCCGACAAAGCGGGACCGCGTACAGCCTGGCTCCCCGGTCTCGCGCTGTGGGGCTTGCTTGTCCTGAGCGCCGCGATCTACTGGCCGGGGCTCGCGGGGCCCCTGCTGCTGGACGACATGGCGAACCTGGAGCCCCTCTCGGCCATGGGATCGGACGCCCTCGAGTGGCGCGAGGTCCTGGGGGAGAGCGGCCACGGTATCGGCGGGGTGTGGTCTCTCAAGTACACGAACCTCCTCGTCCATCTGCTGTGCGGGACCCTGCTCTTCTGGCTCTCCGGACGGCTGTTCGGCGAGCCTCTCGCGGGAGTGGCGGGTCAGCGCTGGTGGCTCGCTCTGCTGGTCGCGGCGCTGTGGCTCCTCACGCCGATGCTCGTCAGCACCGTTCTCTACGTCGTGCAGCGCATGGCGCAGCTCGCGACGCTGTTCGTGCTCGCCGGCCTCACCTGCTACGTCTTGGGCAGGCAACGGCTGACGAGGCACAGGCCCTCGGGCATCGGCCTGATGCTGCTCTGCTTCGTGGTCTTCTGGCCTCTCGCCACGCTCAGCAAGCAAAACGGCGCGCTGCTGCCGTTGCTGGCAGCGGTGGTGGAGTTAGGCTTCTTCTCGCGCCCACGCTCCCCCGGCGACCGGCGTCTGGTGAACGGGCTGCTCGCGTTCGTGGTCGGCGTGCCGGCCGTGTGCGCGGCCGTCGTCGTCGCCGTGGACCCCGAGATCCTCGGGGGGGCCTATCAGGCCCGGGAATTCACGACCTACGAGCGGGTGCTGAGCGAGGCGCGCATCCTGTGGGACTACGCGGCCAACCTGCTCTTGCTTCCCGGGGGCTCGCCCTTCGGTCTCTTTCACGACGACTTCGTGGTCTCGCGGGGGCTGCTCGAGCCGCCCACGACGCTGGTCGCCATCGCCGGGTGGATCGCCGTGCTGGTGCTCGCGTGGCTGGCACGGGGCGGCGCCTGGTCCGCAATCCTGTTCGGGCCGGTGTTCTTCCTCGCCGCTCATCTCCTCGAGTCCACCATCCTCCCCCTGGAGCTCTACTTCGAGCACCGCAACTATCTCCCGAGCGTGGGGCTGTTTCTCTCTCTCGGCGTCGTCGCCGGACGTCTGACTCACCGTACACGCTTCAAACGAACGTTCATCATGATGGTCGCGCTGGTGCCTCTCGCCCACGGCGTCATGACGATGGCGAGGGTGATCAACTGGCAGAGCATGGAGATGCTGTTGCTCACCTCCGCCCGCAACCACCCGAACTCGCCGCGAGTGCACACCGGCCTCGCCGGTATGTATCTCGGGCGAAACGACATCGACAAGGCCTTCGAGCACCTGGATCGGGCAGGCGATCTCTACGGAGACAGTCAGAGCTACGCCATAGCACTTCACCGGATCAACGGGTACTGCGCCGCGGGCCGCCCCGTGGACGAGCGGCACTACCGGGCGCTGTCGGCCCAGACCGGCATCAACGATACGGTCTACACGGCGAACGCGTTGCGCCTCCTGATGGAGAACGCCGAGCGGGGAGCCTGTGCCAGCGTGGATCTCCCGCGCGTCGTCGACAAGATCCACCGGGACGTGAGCGCGACCAGCGGCCCCGGCGACAGCGATCGCAACTGGTCGTTGCGTGTCTACACCGCGAGGCTGCTCGCGCTTCTCGGCCGCACGCGCGAGGCGGTTGAGCACGCATTGGTCGCGGCGGAGCTCGAGCCGACCTGGTTGGAGCCGGGGCTGCTCGCCCTGGACTACCAGCTGCAGCTGGGAGACAGGGAGGGCGCGCGCCGCACGCTCGCGGAGCTGAAGAGACGGGACAAGGGTCGCGTAGCGCTCTACACGCGCCTCATCGAAGACTACGCGCGGCAGCTCGAATAGAATTCCCCGGACAAGAGCGAGGAATCAAGGTGGAAGACGGTCTCGAACGCGCCCGCAGACTCGCCGCCGACGGCGACGTCGAAGGCGCGGCACGGGTGCTCACCGACCACGTCGAGGCGAGGCCGGACGATGCGTTCGCACGCTTTCAACTGGCGAACCTGATACTCGCCCAGGGAGACGCGGCCGGGGCGATAGAGCAGTTCGATCGCGTACTCGCCCTCGAGCCCGACAATGCGGTCGTCTACAACGATCTGGGCACCGCGTTGGAGAAGCTCCGCCGCTACGAGGACGCCGCCCAGGCCTACGGTCGCGG
Organism: uncultured Gammaproteobacteria bacterium; assembly: GCA_965364645.1. GTDB lineage: Bacteria > Pseudomonadota > Gammaproteobacteria > HK1 > HK1 > JAABYT01. The sequence goes on from CBDTYP010000035.1 coordinate 8,708, forward strand.
AGCCCGATCCAACCCACCCTACCCGCCGGCCCAGTACAACCTCGCGCTCCTGCACGGCCGGCGCGGCGAGTGGCGGGAAGCCGCGGAGTGGCTTCGCGCAGCCGTCGACCAGACCCCGGGCTTTCGCGCCGCCCGTCTCGAGCTCGGGCACGTGCTGCGCCGGCTCGGACGGGAGGACGGCGCGCGGGCCTGCTTCGATGCGCTGCTCGCGAGCGACGCCGGGGATCTCGAGGCGCGGCTGGCCATCGCCGGGGCGGAAATGGACCAGTGCCGCTTCGCCGAGGCGGCGGAGCATCTCCAGCACTGCCTGACGCTGGCGCCGGATGACGCGAAGACGGTTCTCGCTCTCGGCAGCTGCCTGCAGGAGCTCGGGCGGGTGGACGAGGCGCTGGAGCGTTACCGGGCGCTGCTGGCCCGGGATCGCTCCCGCTACTACGAGGTCGTGAAGAAGCTGACCGGCGCGTCGACGGGACGATTCTGGGTGAACGCGGCGGCGCTGCGCCGCGCGCTGCTCGATTGAGCCTTCAGGACTTCCCGGGCTTCCCGGGCTTCGCGACGCGGAACTGACGCCGATAGGCTCCCGGCTCGGCGTTCACCGCGTCCATCGTCGCCATGAAGTCCTTCGCCGCATCCCCGGTGAGCTCCCCGAACTCCAGGCTCAGCGAGGCGCGGGTGACCGGCACGCACTGAGCGACAGGCATGCCCCGCTCGAGTACGCCCACGTAGTCCGGGTCCCGCCACAGGGCCGGAAACTGAATGCAGCCGTCCTTGTAGCGATCGGTATCCACCAGGCCGGTGAGGGTGTGGAAAGGCAGCTCCTCGCGATTGAAGGGATGGGTGACCAGCAGGGCGCAACCGGGGGGCGTCTCGATGGTCCAATAGTTAGTGAACTTGATGGCGTTGTTCTCCGGATCCGCAATGGGCGCGCCCGCCAGCTGCTCGCTGAGGTGGAAGCTGAGCGGCGAGCGGGTGTAGCCGCCCACCGTGGAGGGCCCGAGATCCCAGTCCCAGGTGAAGCTGCCGCGGTCGACGTGGATGTCGGTCACCAGGGGCACGATGAACCCGAAGCCCATGGCGTCGACGAAGGGCGGACACTGCTTCACGGTGCGGATCTCGCCGTCCACGTCGGCGCTCGGCGCGGTGGCGGCCATGCGTTTGAGCCACTCCGGGTGCCCGCGCTTGGCCGGATAGGGCCGCGGCAGGATGTCGGTGAGCTCCGGGGGACAGCGGAATTGAATGTTCATGGGATATGCGAAGATTCGACGATGGCGATGGTAACCCATGTGGCAGTCAGCCGCTTTCGGCCCCAGCGGCGTAAAGGTAGACTGGGACGCCTCCGGATGGGCAGGCGGCGCGGATGAGCACGAGATGCGGCATGGGCCTGATCGGCGGCTGCCTGTTGGCGGCGTCGCTGTGGGCGGGCCCGGTATTCGGGGCGGCATCCCTGGTGAGCTACGCGAAGGTTCGTGCCGACGCGAGCCTCAAGGTGGGATCCCGGGTGGTGCGGCTGTACGGCATCCACGTGCCGCCCATGGGACGCACCTGCCGCAGCAATCTGCGCCCGGCGCGCTGCGCCAGTCACGCGGTGCTGGCGCTGGATTTCAAGATCCGCGGCTTCGTGCGCTGTAAACCCGTGTACCGCAACCGGGATCGCAGCGTGACGGCGCTGTGCCGCAATCGGGGCGTGGACCTGGGGGCCTATCTCATCGAGCGTGGCTGGGCGGTGGCCCGGCCCGACGGCCCCTTCGAGTACCAGGTGCTCGAGCGCATCGCGCGGGAAAGAAACATGGGCGTATGGGGACTGACCGGCGTCGCCATCGCCCCTCGCTAACAATTATGACTTTGGGTCAGGAGAACATGCATGAAGTATCTACACTCGATGGTTCGCGTCAGTAACCTCGATGATTCCCTCGACTTTTTCTGCAACAAGCTCGGACTGTTCGAGGTGAGCCGCTACGACAGCGAGAAGGGCCGATTCACCAACATCTTCCTCGCCGCCCCCGGCGACGAGGAGACCGCCAAATCCGTGAAGGCACCGGTCATCGAGCTGACCTACAACTGGGATCCCGAGGACTACGGCGGCGGTCGCAACTTCGGTCACCTGGCCTTCGCCGTCGACGACATCTACGCCGTCTGCCAGCGGCTCATGGACAACGGCGTCACCATAAACCGGCCGCCCCGGGACGGGCGCATGGCATTCGTGCGCACGCCCGACAACATCTCCGTGGAGCTGTTGCAGGCGAACGGCGAGTCGTTGCCGGAAGCGGAGCCATGGGCGTCGATGCCCAATACCGGGGAGTGGTAGACGGGCTCATCGGCGCGGACGCGCCGTGACCCCCGCGGTGACCGCCGCCCGCCGCGCCGGCATCGACTGCGAGGTGCTGGAGTACCGGCACGCACCGGATGCCGCATCCTTCGGACTGGAGGCGGCCGAGGCCCTGGGAGTGGAAGCCGGACGGGTCTTCAAGACCCTGGTGGCCAGCCTCGCCGGGGATCGACTCGTGGTCGCCGTGATTCCCGTCACGGCGCGGCTGGATCTCAAGGCCCTGGCGGCGGCGGCCGGCGCCAAGAAGGCGGAGATGGCCGATCCGGCGGCCGCGGAGCGGGCCACCGGTTACGTGGTCGGCGGCATCAGTCCTCTCGGGCAGCGGCGCCGGCTGCCTACGGTGCTCGACGAGTCAGCGCTTACTCACGAAAGGATTTACGTGAGCGCCGGCCGCCGCGGTCTCGAGATCGCCCTGCATCCCCGGGACCTCGCGGGCCTGACCGACGCCACCCTGGCGGCGGTCTGCCGTTGAGATTTCGGTCGGAGAAATAGTTAACCAGTTGGTTGACTTTATTTCTACAGCGCCTTATAGTTCACCACATGGTTAATCATCAGATACCCGATCTGGACGGCGTCTTTCATGCCCTCGCGGACCCCACCCGGCGCGCCATCATCGGCGCCCTGGCCCTGGGGCCCAAGACCGTGGGGGAGCTCTCCCGGCCCTTCGACATCAGCCTGCCGGCGGTGTCCAAGCATCTGAAGGTTCTGGAGCGGGCACGGCTGGTGAGCCGCGCCATCCACGGCCGGGAGCATCACTGCAGCCTCAATCCGGAAACCCTCGCCTCCGCCCACGACTGGCTGAGCTTCTACGCGGGCTTCTGGCAGGAGCGTCTCGACGCCCTGGACGCGCTGCTGAGTGAAGAAGACGACGGCAACGACGACGATTCCTGATTGACGACAAATCCCAAGGAGGAGAACACGGTGAATGCGGTAGCCGAGAGACTGGTGGTCAAGCGCACCTTCAATGCGCCGGTGGAGCGGGTGTACGAAGCCTGGACGGATCCGGAGAAGATGAAGCGCTGGTTCGCCCCGGGCAACATGACGGTGCCTTCGGCCGAGGCCGACGTGCGCGCGGGGGGCCGCTACCGGGTGCAGATGTCCGACGGGGGCAGCGACTGCGAGTTCCATACGACCGGAGGCATCTACCGGGAGGTAGTGCCCAACGAGCGCCTCGTGTTCACCTGGCAGTGGGAAGGCTCGGATCTCGAGACCCTCCTTACCCTCGAGTTCAAGGGCCTGTCAGCGGGGGGAACCGAGCTGACACTCACCCACGAAGGCTTCGACAGCGAGGATACGAGGAACAAGCACGGACAGGGTTGGGACGGTTGCCTCGCGAACCTCGAGACTTTCCTGGCCTGAGGCCATCATGGAGCCAAGAACATGAAACTGTACTACTTCCCGTTATCGACGTATTCCCAAAAGGTGCTGATTACCTGTTACGAGAAGTCCATCGAGTTCACGCCCGAGCTGGTGTTTCTCTTCGACGAGGAGCAGCGGGAGGCGTACCGGAAGATTTATCCTCTGGGCAAGATCCCGTTCCTCGTGCTCGACGACGGCCACTGGGTGCCGGAGTCCAGCATCATCGTCGAATACCTGGACACCCACTTCGAAACCGGGCCGAAGCTGATACCCGCGGATCCCGAGCTATCCCGGCAGGTGCGTTTCAAGGATCGTATGTACGACCTGTATCTGAACGATCCCGTGACGACTCTGATCTTTCAGGGCTGGAAGCCGGAGGCGGAGAGGGACCAGGCGCTCATCGAGCGCTCGCGGCGCCGCATCGGCGTGATGTACGACTTCATGGAACACAATCTCGAGAGCCAGACGTGGACCAACGGCGAGGAATTCACCATGGGCGATTGCGCGGCGGCTCCGCCGCTCTCCTACGCACAGCGCGTGGCGCCTTTCGAGGATCGCCCGAACATCGTCGCGTACTTGAAGCGCCTCCAGGAGCGGCCTTCCATCCGCCGCGTGCTCGACGAGGCGGCGCCGTACCTGGCAGACTTGGAGGAGAAAGTAAGCGCCTGACTTTGAAAGCGAGCAAGACACCGAGCCCCACTCTCGATCCACGCACCAGCAGCGTGCACGGGCCGGTGTCCGCGGCGCGGCCGGAGATCGTCGCCGGCGAGCACGCCATCGCCGCCGGCCACTATCTGGCCACGGAAGCCGGCATGGCCATCTTGAACGCCGGCGGCAACGCCATCGATGCGGGCGTCGCCGCGGGCCTCGCCATGGGTGTGGTGCAGAGCGACATGGTCAACGTCGCCGGCGTCGCACCCATCATGATGTGGATCGCGGAAACCGGCGAGATCGTATCCATCGACGGCCTCGGCACCTGGCCGGCCGCCATGCGCCCCGATTTGTTCCGCCGCGAGCACGACGACGTCGTGCCGGTGGGCCTCCTGCGCACCGTGGTGCCGGGTTCGCCGTCATCGTGGCTCGCCGCGCTGGAGCGCTACGGCTCCATGTCCTTCGGCGACGTCGCGGCGGCTGCCATCCGGCTCGCGCGGGACGGCTTCGCCATCGATCCGTTCATGTGCGCGGTCATCGGCGACAACCAGGAGGGCTACCGGCGCTGGCCGAGCAATGAAGCCGTGTATCTACCCGACGGCCGCGCGCCGCGGCCGGGCGATCGTTTCTTTCAGCGCGACCTCGCCGCCACGCTCCAGTACATGGCTGACGAGGAGGCTTCCAACACCATGGGCGGACGCAGCGCCGGCATCGGCGCCGCCCGGGACGCGTTCTACAGGGGCGACATCGCCCGCGCCATCACCGAGTTCCACCACGACAACGGCGGCCTGCTCTCGATGGCCGACCTGTCCGGATACGAGTCCCGATTCGAGCCCACGGTTCGCGGGCACTACGCCGGTTACGACATCCACTGCTGCGGGCCCTGGTCCCAGGGGCCGGCGCTGGCGCAGGTCCTGGGTATTCTCGACGGCATCGATCTCGCGGCGCTCGGCCACAACTCGACGGCCTGCATCCACACCATCGCCGAGGCCATCAAGCTCGCCTTCGCCGACCGCGAGCACTACTACGGCGACCCGCGCTTCGTGGACGTGCCGATGGAGGAGCTGCTGTCGGAGGACTACCTGGCTCTTCGCCGTGAGCTCATTCGCCCTGGAGAAGCCTGGCCGGATCTCCCGGCGCCGGGTGGGCCCGGTACGATCGGCGGCGCCCCGGGGGACGCTGCATCGAATGTCTCGGCCGCTGTCGGCGACGGCGAGCCGCCGAGCCTCGATACCTCCTACGTGTGCGCGGTGGACAGGCACGGCAACGTATTCTCGGCGACCCCGAGCGACGTCTCCTACCAGACACCCGTGATCCCGGGCACCGGCCTGTGTCCGTCTTCCCGGGGCTCCCAATCGCGGACCGACCCGGATCATCCCTCGTCGGTGGCGCCGGGCAAGCGCCCGCGCCTCACGCCGAATCCCGCCATCGCGCTGCGGGACGGCAGGCCCTTCATGGCGTTCGGGTCCCCCGGGGGCGACGTGCAGGTTCAAGCCATGGCCCAGCTGTTCGTGAACGTGGCGACCTTCGGCCTCGACATCCAGAGCGCGATCGAGGCACCGCGCTTCGCGAGCTTCAGCTTCCCGTCGTCTTTCGCACCGAACCCCCACTACCCCGGGCTGCTGATGGCGGAGGCGCGTATCCCCGCAGAGACCCGCGACGCGCTGGCGGCCCTCGGCCACGGGGTGGAGGCCTGGCCGGAACGCACGCGCAAGGCGGGGGCGCTGTGTGCCATCCGTATTGATCCGGAGACAGAATTCCTGCACGCGGGCGCCGACTTCCGGCGCGCGGGCTATGCCATGGGACGCTGACCGATATGCCGACTCTCGCGATGACCGATCTGGATCTGCGTGGACGCAGGGTGCTCATGCGCCTCGACCTGAACGTTCCTCTGGCCGACGGGGAGGTGAGCGACGACACGCGGATCCGGGCCAGTCTCCCGGGCATCCGGCACGCCCTGGATGCGGGCGCCCGTGTGATGCTCATGTCGCACCTGGGCCGGCCCGAAGAGGGAGTACACGACGACGCGTTCTCCCTCGCGCCGGTGGCCCGCGTACTCTCCGAGCACCTCGGGCGCGAGGTGCCCCTCGTGGATTGGGACTACGCCGGGGACGACGACGTAGTGTTGTTCGAGAACGTGCGCTTCAACCCCGGCGAGAAGGACAACGACGACGCGCTCTCGAAGAAGATGGCCGCGCTCTGCGACGTCTTCGTCATGGACGCGTTCGGCACCGCCCACCGGGCTCAGGCCTCCACCCACGGCGTCGCCCGCTTTGCCCCGGCGGCCTGCGCGGGCCCGCTGCTGACGGCGGAGCTCGACGCCCTGGCGGCGGCGCTGGAGAAACCCGCCCGGCCCTTGGTCGCCATCGTCGGGGGCTCCAAGGTCTCGAGCAAGCTGACAGTGCTGGAGTCGCTGCTGGACAAGGTGGACCAGCTCGTCGTCGGCGGCGGCATCG